>DATLWQ010000078.1:0-7625 GCA_035576225.1 Fimbriimonadaceae bacterium
AAGCGGTCGGTGATCGCCATCGCACGGATGCCGAGCGCGGCGGCGCGCCGTGGAAGTTCTCGCGCTAGCAGGACGCTGCGGCCGAAGGAGTATCCCGAGAGGACGTGCAGCGGCGCGTAGGCGACGTTAGACTTTCGCACGCCGAGGTTCCACTCGATGACCTCGAAGATGTTCGCCGCAGCGACGACCTTTTCGTCGCGCGTCTTGCCGGGTCGTACGTCGCCTGCGTCCTCTTGCTTTTCGTACAGAGGCAGATCGCGCGATGCCTTGCGCAGGACGCCGCGTCTATCGCGCCACTCGGCGAACTCTTGCGGCGGTTCGCCCGACCACCACGCGCCGGATTCGCGCCAGCGCGCGACGAGGTCAACGCCAGCCGTTCGCACTTTTCCAAGCCCTCAAAACGCGGTCGCGGCGTGGGAGTTCGATCTTCGAGGCTGGTTTGACCGTTCCGTCCCCGAACGCGGAGCACAGTTCGCGCACGGTGGACTCGGCGGAGCGCTGCGTCTCGGTACGTTCTGCAGAATCGAGCGCGCGCTGGATCGCAGGGACGGGGCGCAGGTCGGGGACGGTGACGCGCAGGCCGACGACGGGCGCGGTGATCGACGTCCGATCGAGTTGGTGCTGTAAGGAAAGCGAGAGGGAGTCCGACGGCTTCGGCAGGCGGCGCACATGGCGCAGCATCACCCCCGATTCGAGGCTCAGGACTGTCTCTGTCGAGCCGGCGAGCAGGTCCGAGCGTCTCAGCGCGCTACCTAGGTCGTCGGCGATCTCTCTCATTGCGACCAAGAGCACGTTTCGGTCGCAGACCGGGCCGTCGAACGTACGGACGCCCTCGATCGATGCGCGCGGATAGTTGGGCACGACCGGATCGCTCAGACGGCCGTGCGCTGCCTCCTGGACAATAAAGGCGTCCTTGCCGAACTGCGACATCAATAGATGTAGCGGCGCGCGCTGCACGTCTCCGATCCGTCGATAGCCGAGGAAGTCCAGACGCTGTCTGTGCTCGGCTGGGACGGGCGCGAGCATCCTCGTCGGAAGTTGCGCGAGGTACGACCGCTGGTCACAGACCGTGGGCACGTCGGTGATCCCCAGTGCGAGCGCGGAGGGGTCGCACGTCCTTGCCGCCGTTTTTGCCACCCACCGCGACGGGGCGATCGCTGCGCGGACCGTGAGCGCTGTGGCGCGCCAGACGTCGGCGAGCAGGCGGACGGCGATGTCGCCCTGGTCGGGGTGCCTGTGGAGGTCGATCCACGCGCTCGCCGGTGACTCGTGTTCGATCAGCGAGGAGTAGAGGAGGCAGACGTCGAGCCAGCGGTCGCGCGCGTCGACGTAGTCGGCCAGCCGGAACTCGACGTAGCGGGCCTCGGAGCGAAGGATCGTCCTGGCCTCGGCGAGCGGGGTTCCGGGGCGTATCCGCCTGGCGCGGCACTCCTGGCAGCAGTCCAGCACCGTCCCAGCGTGGTGGACGACCGTCGGTGGCGGCGGTTCGTACAGGGACGAGTAGAAGCGGTCAAGCCCAACGTAAAGCATAGTAGAAATACGTCTACTATTTTATACTTGCCACTGATAAAATGCAAGAGCGTTTTGGTTTTTGTGGACGGCCTTCCGGCGCGCATCTATCCCGGGTGCATGGTGGGGGTGTGGGGCTACACTACCGTCCATGATCAATGAGGACAGGCTGGTCGCCCTCTTCAAGCGGCTGTGCCTCATCAACGCGCCCGCGCTGGCTGAGCGGGAGTGCGTCGACTGCGTCAAGGGCTACCTGGAGGCGATGGGACTGGAGGTCTGGGAGGACAACGCGGGAGAGCGGATCGGCAGCAACGCCAACAACGTCATCGCGAAACTACCGGCGAACACCGAGGGCGCCCCGCGCATCTTCTTCAGTGCGCACTTCGACACGGTCGAGCCGACGGAGGGGCTGATGATCGAGGAGCGGCACGGGGTTCTGTACAGCGCGTCGGACACGATCCTCGGCGCTGACGACAAGGGTGGGATGGCGCCCGCGATCGAGGCCGTGCAGTGCCTGATCGAATCCGGCGAGAAGCACGGCGACATCTACCTGCTCTTCACTCTGGCGGAGGAGATCGGCCTGCAGGGGGCGCACGCCATGGATCTCTCCGAACTCGGCCTTGACTATGGATACGTGCTCGACACAGGGCCGCCGGTGGGCACGTTCGTGACGCGTACGGCGACTCACGACAAACTCGACGTGGTGATCCACGGCAAGCCGGCCCACAGCGGCAAGAACCCCGAGGACGGCGTGAGCGCGCTCGAGGTCGCGGCCGACGCGATCAGCCGCATGAAACTCGGCCGGATCGACCCGGAGACGACCGCCAACTTTGGAATCATCCAGGGAGGGACGGCGGTGAACGTCGTGTGCCCAGTGGTGAAACTGCGCGGTGAGGCGCGGTCTACCAGCGTGGAGAGCCTGGACGCCCAAATCGACCACATGGTGTCGACCTTCGAAGAGGCAGCGCGGCAGAGGGGGGCGACGGTGGTCGTCGACCACAAGCGGCACTACGTTGCCTACGACGTTGCTCACGATTCCCCGGTCGTCAAGGTGGCCCAGAAGGCGAGTTCCGCCCTGGGCATGGAGCCGACACTACGCACGACGCTGGGAGGCAGCGACGCCAACGTCTTCAACTCCAAAGGCGTGCCGTCGATCGTCATCGCGACGGGCATGGACAAGATCCACACCCATGACGAGTGCATCTCGATCAGAGACCTGGTCGATACGGCCAGGCTGACCTACGCCATCGCGGTCGAGGCGGCAAAACCGTGACGTTATCGCGTCCCTAGCCGTCGTATCCTTTAGTGCTAAGATGGTGCAAGGCCGTTGGGGGCCTTTTAACACCTCAGAGGTAATCACGGATGAAAAAGATCGTGCTCATTGTCACAGTCGCGGCGCTCGGCCTCGCGACCATCGCAAACGCCCAATACAACAAGCCTGCAGGCATCTCGCTGAGGGGGGGAATGTTCTTCCCGTCCAACGCCTCTGCCAAGGCTGAGGGCAAGACGTGGTTTGGGGTCGGCATCGACTACAAGCTCAAAGACATCGACTTCCGCCGCTCGGCCAATGGGTACGACACCTCGTACTCGCTCTCGGTGGACTACTACGGCAAGGGCGATCACGCCAACCTGCCAGTGCTGTTGAACTTCGTGTCCCGGAAGGACCAGTTCTACTACAGCGCAGGTGCGGGGCTCGGCTTCGCGAAGACCCCCGACGTAGGCGGGGGGACCAGCACAAATACCGAGTTTTCGTACGCGTTCGCCATCGGCTTCGAGTTTCAGCGCGGAACCACGCCGTTCTTCATCGAGGGACGGTACATGGGCAGCGCGGAGACCAGGCTCAACGGAGTGGGAGTCTACGCGGGAGTCAGGTTCTAAAAGACCAATCTGCCCCAAGGGTGCCAAGATGGCCTGCGACGTGCGTCGCAGGCCATTTTTGACGTATCATTGAACTGGTACCGACAGTCCTTGCTGGACTGAACTCTCGCTATTTAGGTTCGTCTGAACCTGACAAGATGGCGTTGAGTGGAGCAAACCGCTTGGCAACGAACCGGAAACTCGACCTGGCCGCCGAGCAGGCACTGGTCGAACAGTGCCGCAGGCAGGACCTTGAGGCCTTTTCCAAGATCGTGGACGCCTATCAGGCCCGCGTCTTCGGGTTCGTTCGTCGCATGGTGAGGAACGAGGAGGAGGCCATGGACGTGACCCAAGAGGTCTTCATCAGGGCCTTCCGAAGCCTCGACAGGTTCGACGGTCGTTCTTCGCTGAGGACCTGGCTTTTCCGGATCGCCCACAACCTGTGCATCGACAAGTCGCGCAGGCTAGAGCGGAGGTTCATCGAGACCAGCCTCGAGCCCACGATGCCGGACGACGAGCCGATCGAGTTCGCCGACGAGCGGTGGGATCCCGAGCAGGCCGTGCTGTCTGAGGAGATGGCCCAAGTGGTCGAGCGCGCGATCGCCTCGATGAGCGAGAAACTGAGGGTCGTGCTGCTTCTCCACGACAAAGAAGACATGGGGTACGACGAGATCGCCAGGGCCGTGGACGTACCCGTAGGCACCGTGAAAAGCAGGCTTTTCCTGGCAAGGGCGCATCTTCAGCGCCAACTCAGCCAATACTTGGAATACGAGGTGGCTCACTAAAATGGACAAAGGACTGTTCAAGAAGGTTTTGGACGAGCAGGCGCTCAGTGCGGAGGAAGCGCTGGCTCTCGACGGCGAACTCGAGGGTACGGCGCAGACCAGTGTCGGCAAGATCGTGGGCGCGCTGGAGGACCATGCTCCGAGTCTGTCCTGGCGGAGCGGGCTGAACCAGCGGCTGGCGAAGGAGTCGCGCGGGCGCAGGTTCACTCCGGTGTTCCGCTACAGTTTTGCCTTGGTCGCGGTGGCAGGCGCTACGCTCCTGGTGGCGACGTTCATGCGGGCGCCCGGGGCGACTCGTCCCACCGACGTCAATTCTCCCGTCGCTGCCGACAGTAGCAAGCACGAAAGCCTAGAAGACACGCTCATGTACGAGCATCAGGAGGAGGCTTCGAAGGCCTCGCTTGGTATCTACGTCAGTTTCAACGACGAGAGCCGGGGGTAGCCACAGCACTGCGATGGTGCGCACCCTACGACTCTTAGCCCTGACGCTCGCGATAGCAAGCGCTTGTGGAGCAACGGCCCAGCGGGGCGGCCCAGGCCACCTACTTGACGAAGTCCTCAGAGCGAACCTCCACCTCAAGTGCCGCGGCAGCAGGATCGTGACCTTACAGTTCAGGCACGACGGGAGAGAGGACCCCCCAAGAACGTTCATGGAGAACATCGTCCGCGACGGCGAGAAGATCAGGACCGAGTATGTCGGCCAAGGCGAGTCTGCCGGACAGATCGCCGTCGATGACGGAACTTGGCGCCTGCAGTACCTGCCTGACAAGAACGAGATCAATAAGATGCCGAGCCTGACCCGGCAGAACAGCGAGCGGTTGGAAGACCTCATCCATTCGGTGCGAGACCACTTTACGATCGACATCAAGCCCGGAAAGAAGATCGCGGACTACGAGACGCTCGAGATCACGATGACGAGCGATCGGGGGTTTGAGCACAAACTTTGGGTCGAAAAGCGGGACAAGGCGATCCTCAAGCGCGAGTTCAGGGGGCCTGATCAGCGGGTTGGGATGTCGTACGAGTTTCAGCAGTTCAAGTACCTTAAGACCGTCGATCCCAGTGAATTTACGATCAATAAGCCGGGGGCCAAGGTGGTCGAGCCGATCGACAGGCTCAACAGCGCGGCGGCGAAGTATGGAATTACGCCCTATAAGATCGTCGGGACGGGCTTTATGCTGAGTGATTCGTTCGGGTTTGAGTCGAAGGACGGCCGAAAAGGGGTCCGTTCTACCTATGGCGACGGAAGAAAGATTCTGACCCTGGTTCAAGTGCTCGGGGACATCCAGGAGTCTAGGCTCACGAGGCCCGGCGACAGGTTCAACTTCTTCGTCTGGCCTGACGGCGACTACAAATTCGCTCTGATAGGGGATTTCCCCAAAGACGAACTGAAACGGCTCTCTGGCTTCGTCCGTCGGTAATTCATGGCCGGCGATCACCGTAAAATGAAAGCAGTGGCCTCCAAGAGTCCAGATGCAGCACGGTCTGCGCGCGACAAGCGCGCCAGGGCGTTTCGCAACATAAAGATCGGAGCTCTGTGGGTACTCAGTATCCTGAGTATGTTGACGATCACGGCTGCGGTCGCCTTCAAGCCCCACCTGGACAAGGCGGAGAAACTGGTTCCGAACCTCAGCGCTGTCATCGAGAGCGTCGCGAGCGACCCTTCTGTCATCGTCGGCGACGACGGCACAGTGCTGTATTCGATGCAGTCGCAGTACAGAAGGCCCGTCGATATCGAGCACATCCCGCAGACCGTCATCGACGCGACGCTTGCGGCTGAGGACAAGAGGTTCTACGAGCACGAGGGCATCGACTTCAAGGCGATGATGAACCTCATCGTTTTGACATTGCGGAGCGGAAGTGTGCCGCGCGGCGGCTCGACTTTGACGATGCAGTTGGCCAAGAACGTCTATACGAGTCCGGCTAAGACGATCAGTCGAAAACTTGACGACATGGCGCTCGCCGTCGTCATCGAGCAGAAACTGACCAAGGACCAGATCCTGGAACTGTATCTCAACCAGGTCTTCTATGGGCAGGGGGCGTACGGGATCGGTGCTGCGGCCGACGTTTACTTTGGCAAGAAGGACCTCAACGACCTGACCGTCTCGGAGGCAGCGCTTTTGGCCCGGCTCGTCAGGCGCCCCAGTAGGGAGAACCCGTTCATTGATATGGACACCGCGATCAAGAACCGCGACGTCGTCCTGGCCTCGATGCTCGAACTGCACTACATCACGAAGAAGCAGTACGAGGAGGCGCTCGCTGAAAAGCCAAAGTTGAACAAGGTCAGGCCACAGACGGTCAGCGGCAAAAAGATCGCGCCGTACTTTGTAGACGCGGTGATGCGCCAGTTCCATCACGACTTCCCAGACGCCGACCTCAAGTCGGGCGGGTATAGGATTGAGACGACTCTCGACCCGGACCTGCAGAAGTACGCCGAGGACACCGTCAAGGACATCGTCAAGACATTTAAGAATAGGAAAGTGACGACCGGCGCGTTCTTGCTGATGGATTCCGACGGCGCCGTCCTCGTCCACGTCGGCGGTGAGGACTACGACCGGAACCAGTTTGACGTCATCACGCAGGGCGCGAGGCAACCGGGCTCG
Source organism: Fimbriimonadaceae bacterium (assembly GCA_035576225.1). Classification (GTDB taxonomy): domain Bacteria; phylum Armatimonadota; class Fimbriimonadia; order Fimbriimonadales; family Fimbriimonadaceae; genus JADFMN01. The sequence goes on from DATLWQ010000078.1 coordinate 6,752, forward strand.
GGTTTCAAGCCTATCGTCTACGCGACTGCGCTCGACCGTGGTGTCATCACTCCCTACGACCAGATCAGCAATCTGCCCTACGCATGGCCAGACGGCATGGGCCACCTCGTGCCTGTGCACAATGACGACGGCAAATACAGCGAGAGCGTCAGCGTCGAGTACGGGCTGAAGAAGTCGATCAACGTCGTCGCTGCTCGGGTGATGATGGCTACGGGCCCGAGTTACGTCGTCAAACTCGCTCACTCCGCCTTTGGATTTACGAGCAACCTCGCGGCGGTCCCCGCGCTTGCGCTCGGTGCTACGGCCGTCTCCCCGCTCGAGATGGCACGTGCGTACAGCGTGTTCAAGACAGGCGGCAACAGAGTCGAGCCGTACTACATAAGGCGAGTCATCGGTCCAAGCGGTGAAGTGCTCAAGCGGTACGGCCCGGACATCAAGCACAACGTGCTGGACCATAGCACCGCGATGACCATGGACACGCTGCTCCATTCGGTCGCAACCAGCGGAACGGGGTGGGCGGTGTCCTCGATTTATCACGTCGCAAACGCGCGCGGGAAGACTGGCACGACGAACGACTATCGCGACGCGTGGTTCAACGGCTACACCGACAGGTTCATCGCTTCCGCGTGGGTCGGTAGCGAGGTGAGGCAGGGCGACCGTTGGATCTATCAGTCGATGAGCAAGATCTTCGGCGCGACGGCCGCAGCGCCGATGTGGGGCAGGATCGTCAAGAAGGCGCAAGAGAAGTACGGCGAGAAGGCTGAGCCGTTCCAGCGTTACTTCCCGCTGACGCCGGCCGTGGGCGACACGGAAGACGAGCCGCCTCAAGGAACGAGCGGGTCGAACCTGCCTCCGCTCGACCCTAACAAGATTC
>DATLWQ010000079.1:0-3541 GCA_035576225.1 Fimbriimonadaceae bacterium
ACCCCGACATTGACAAGGCCAAGCACATCGTTGGCGCTTTTCGAGCACTATCTACACCCGGGCAACCTGCCCGAACCGTTCGTCGGCGCGCAGGGCGCGCTCGACTATGTCGCAGGGATGACAGACCGCTTCGCGATCGAAAAGTATCGAGAACTCCGCATCCCCACCGGATTCGACGAGCGGATTCGCACGGTCCCCTAGGCTTTCTCGCCGTTCGTCGAGTGCGGCGGCGCGATGACGGGCAGCCTCTCTTCCCCCACCTTTTTGTCGTTGAAGATCACGTCCAGTCGAAAGTCGCCGGCCCTCTCAAAGCGCATCGGCGGCATCAAGAACTGGATGAACAGCCTCGTCGATCCGCCGTTCGGGTCGCGAGGCACTCGCCCGCTCGCCATCACGTCCATCATCTCCTTCCCGTCCTCGTCGATCAGCAGCGCAAGCACCTTCATGTCCTGGTCCGACTCGTTAGGATCGAACTCCATCTGAAGGCACAGGAAGAAAGGTGGGTGGTCGATCGGAAAGGACGGCGAGACTATGTTGTCGAAGATCCCGATCATCGAGTGCCGGCCGTTTGACTGCTGGGTGGCGTATTCGCAGAACTTGCTGAAGAGAAGCCGCATGCCTTGGCTCGGCGCGATTATACCGGCGGCCCACGTCTCCACAATCCCGTCGCTCATACTTGTTGGATGGCCCAGTTCTTCGGTTCCGCAGCCAAGGCGTGGAACCGTGGGCGTCAGGCGGCGAGCCGGGGCTACACCGCCGTTGCGGGCCTGCCTGTCTTCCGCGCCGCAAAGCACCGTGACTTCCGGCTCCTCTGGATCGGTGCCATGTTCTCCTTCACCGGCACCCAGATCCAGAGGATCGCAGAAGGCTTCCTTGTCTACGACCTCACGGGCGACACCGCAAAACTCGCCTTTATCATGTTCGCGAACATGGTTCCGGTCTCCTTCCTCGGCCCGATCTTCGGTGTGTTCGCCGACGTGATCGATCGGCGCAAGATCATGGTCGCTGCGATGGTCATCCTCGCAGCAGGCTCCGCTTTCCTGGGCGTGGCATCCCACTTCGGCTTCCTCCAGTACTGGCACATCGTCGCATTCGCGTTCCTTAGCGGATTCGTGCTCACGGTCGAGGCGCCTTCGAGAATGTCGATCGTTCGCGAGGTCGTACCAGTAGAGGACTTCGCAACGGCAGTCCCGACGATGTCGATGACCTTCAACGTCGCGCGCGTCGCCGGCCCCGCCATCGGCGGCGTCCTCGCGGGCCTTTACGGTGCCGAGTCCTGTTTCTGGATCAATTCGGTCAGTTTCTTCGCGCTCATCATCGCAGCCTTGGCGATCCGGACGGACCTTTCCGCCAAGGAGCGAGAACCTCAGCCAGTGCGCGACCTCCTCACCGAAGGCATGCTCTACACGCTACGTGACCGCGCCCTTCTGACCCTCTTCATTCTAGAGTCGGTTACGTCCTTCTTCGGCATCTTCTACATCTCGCTCATGCCTGCGATCGCTAAGGACATTCTGCACCTGGGAGAGGCCGGCCTCGGCGCAGCGATGAGCAGCGTCGGCATCGGCGCGCTCGGCGGCCTGATCCTTCTTGCGTCGATCTCTCACAAGCCGTACAAGGCGCTCATGATCCGCGTCTCAATGACCTGCTTTGCGGTCGCGATGGTGCTGTTGACGTTCGTCCGAACGCCGCTTCTCGCGTTCCCGCTCTTCAGCGTCTTGGGCGCCTGCACCATCGTTCAGTTCAACACGACGAACACGCTCTTCCAACTCATCTCCCCGGCGCGCCTTCGCGGTCGCGTACTCAGCATGCACATGTGGGCGATCTCAGGAGTCGCGCCCTTCGGCATCATGCTCTTCGGCTGGATCTCGAGGGGCTGGAACCTCGACTATGCGTTTATGATCGGTGGAGGCGCTGTCGCTGTCGGCGCGGTCGCCAGTTGGCTCTTCCGTCAGTTTGTCTACGAGCCTGAGACAGTAGCGGCCTGATCAACGGCCCGGCGCATAGCCTGCGACCACGGTGAGCGGCCAAGTCACGCGCTGTGGCTTCTTGGTGTCGCCCCATGCGGCTAAGAACTCCGCCTCCACGAGCGCGAGCGGATCAGTCCCGTTCGATTCCACGAACCCCTTCGTCGCCGACCACGTCCGGTAATAGTCGATCACCTGGTCGAGCGTCCACTCATGGACCATCGCGAAGTTCGGAGTCTTGATCTTCTTGAACGGGAAGGGGAGCGTCTTGTACTTCGACTCCACGTGCGACCGGCGCGGAGGCCAGTACGGCCCGACGACCTCGTTGTAGAACACCGCCGTCACCTTGTCGAAGTCTGGATTGACAGTGTTTAAAGCATAACTCCACATCGCGAGCAGCCCGCCCGGCTTCAAGACTCGCCGCACCTCTTTGTGGAACGCCTTGTGGTCGAACCAGTGTGCGGCCTGTGCGACCGTCACCGCGTCTGCCGATCTCGCCCCCAGTCCGGAGTCCTCGGCAGTACCGAGGCGGTATTCGATCCCTGGCGCCTGCACTGCCTGATCAAGTTGTTTCTTGCTCGCGTCAGTCGCTACCACCCTGTCGAATCGCGCGGCCAAAGGAACAGAGGCCTGTCCGTTTCCGCAACCGCAGTCCCACACGAGCCCTGTTGCCGGCGCAGCCGACGCGATCCAGTCGAAGAGCGCGTCAGGGTAGTGCGGCCGTGATTCACGGTAGGCGGCCGCATTGTGCGAAAAGTGATCGTAGAACGTCAAGTGATGATGTCGTCGACGACGTGTCCGTAGACGTCCGTCAAGCGGAAGTCACGGCCCTGATATCGGAAGTTCAGCCGCTTGTGGTCGATCCCCATCAGGTGCATGATCGTCGCGTTCAGGTCGTGAATATGGACTGCGCCCGGCGTGAAGTCGTCCTTCGTCGGATTGATCGGGTTGCCGTCCTTGTCGACGATGTTGTAACAGTAGTCGTCGGTCTTTCCGTAGACGATCCCCGGTTTCGCGCCGCCTCCGCAAAGCCACATAGTGAAGCACCGCGGATGGTGGTCGCGCCCATAGTTCTCGTGCGAAAGCGGCCCCTGGCAGTAGATCGTCCGTCCGAACTCGCCGCCCCAGACGACCAGCGTCTCGTCGAGCAGTCCGCGCTGCTTCAGGTCCGCAATCAGCCCCGCGCACGCCTGGTCGACGTCCTTGCACTGCAGCGGCAAGTCGCCGGCCATGTTGTCGTGCTGGTCCCACCCTCGGTGGAAGATCTGCACGAACCGGACGTCGCGCTCCGCCAGTCTGCGCGCCAGCAGGCAGTTCGCCGCGAACGTTCCAGGCTTGCGCGCGTCCTCGCCGTAAAGTTCATAGGTCGCGTCCGGCTCGCTCGAGAGGTCGGTCAGTTCGGGAACGCTCGATTGCAACCGATAAGCCAGTTCGTACTGCTTGATCCGCGCCGCGATCTCCGGGTCTCCGAACTTGTCCAACTGCATCTCGTTCAGTTGCGAAAGCCCGTCCAGCATCGTGCGCCGCGCGGCCGAGTCCAGCCCGTCCGGGTTGCTCAAGTACAGCACGGGGTCGCC
>DATLWQ010000080.1:0-11463 GCA_035576225.1 Fimbriimonadaceae bacterium
GGTTCTCCGATAGCCTCTGTGCGCGGAAAGGGCCTCATGGTCGCCGCGACGCTCGATAAGCCAGTCGCCAAGGAGGTCGTCGACAAGTGCTTTGAACTTGGTTTAGTGACGAACTCCACCGACGAAAGCACTCTGCGCTTCGTTCCGCCGCTCACGGTGACCGAGTCGCAGGTCGATCGGGCGGTCGCGATCCTGGCCGAAGCGATGGGGGTGAGTTACAGCGTGCCCGCAGTGGCCGCGGTCACCGAGCGCCCCGCGCCGCTCCACGACTTCCTTGCGGTCGACGACCTCTCGAGCGCGCAGTGCGAGAACATCCTGGCGCTTGCATGCGAGATGAAGGTGCAGCGGCGCGAGGCGCCGCGCGTCATCGTGCCCGTCGAGGGCCGGAGCGTTGCGCTTGTCTTTGAAAAACCTTCGCTCAGGACGCGCGTAGCGTTCGAGGCCGCGATCCGCGAACTCGGCGGCGAGGCGGTGTTCCTCGGCCGGAGCGAGATCGGCATGGGTTCGCGCGAATCGATCCGCGACGTCTCGTGCAACCTCAGCCGGTGGTGCAGCGCGATCGTCGCGCGGCTTTACTGGCACAAAGACATCCTGCAGATGGCCGAGGACGCGAGCGTTCCGGTCGTCAACGCACTGACCGAGATGGAACATCCGTGTCAGGCGTTCGCCGACATGATGACGGTGCAGGAGATCTTCGGCGACGAGAAGGCGAAGATCACCTACGTCGGCGACGGCAATAACGTCGCGCGGTCTTTGGCCAAACTCGCCGTGAAGTTGGGCTATCCGTTCACGATCTGCGGGCCGGAGAACTTCCGCCTGGAGGACATCGATGGCGTGCGCCAGACCGACGTCCTCGAAGACGGCCTCGCGGGCGCAGAGGTCGTCTACACCGACGTCTGGATCAGCATGGGCGACGAGCACGAACAGGAGCACCGACTCAAGGTCTTCGAACCCTATCAGGTCAACTCCCGCGTCATGTCGATGGCCGCGAAGGACGCGGTCTTCCTGCACTGGCTGCCCGCACACCGCGGATTCGAGGTGACGGACGAAGTGATCGACTCGCCGCAGAGCCGTGTGTACGACCAGGCTGAAAACCGTCTGCACGTGCAGAAGGCGATCCTGAGCAAGATATTGAACGGCTGATCGCAGAGTCCACACCCAGTTCTGATATCATCTTTATCCAGGGCTGAAATGAGGAGGCACAGGAACCGCAGACCGATCGCGCTGGTCGCGCTCATGTGCCTCGCTGCCCTTGCGCATGCACAGGGGACCCTGGAACGGAACCGCCCTTCGATCAAGAACGATGTGGTCGGCATGACGTACTCGATGGTGTGGGGCGCCGACGAGGGCTTTGGGCCGTACACGCCGGTACGGATCGAAATCGACAACCCGCTGAAGGACGATCGAGGCGTCGTGACCGTCGAATCCTATGGCTACAGGACGCAGTACCCAGTCGAACTCCCCGCGAAGAGCCTGAGGAGTTTCATCGCCTACATACCGAGCGGGGACTACCAGAAGCCGACCATCACCCTAGACTGCCGCCAGGCACATTTGAAGGCAGAGTTGAACCAACTCGGGATCAACTATTCGGGTTCGTTGAGCGTCGGCCTTGTCAGCGACTCCACTTCGCTCCTGACGTTCGTCAGGACCCTCAAGACCAAAGTCAAGGGCGGCTACTACGAGAACCAAGAGGTGTCCGTTCAGGACTACGCGTCGCTCCCCCAGTACGCGCCAGACCGAGCGATCGGGTACGAGGGTCTCGATGCGGTCGTGCTCGGCGAGGGCGCAGAGCGGCTGACCGACGAACAGGTCAGCGCGATCCAGCGGTACGTCCTTTCGGGGGGCAGTGTCCTCATGACGGGCGGCGCGGTCTCGCCGGTCACCAAGGATCCGCGCTGGGCGTCGTTCTTGCCGGGAAGGCCGGTCGGCGTTGTGAATATGAACGGTAGCAGCGTCCTATCGAAGGTGTGCGGTGTCCGGCTCTCAGGCACCGTGTCGCTCATGCGCATCGACCCTGACCCAGGGACGACGGGTCTGGCGGAGCAGGGCGTTCCGATCCTCTGGTACAGGCGCTGCGGCCTGGGCATGTGCATTTACTGGGCGTTCGATCCGTTCCAGTCCCCCGTGCGCACGTACGTCGGCCGGTCCAAGTTGTTCCTTGACACGATGAGCCACGTCGACAAGATGGGCGAGCAATACATCACCCAGGTCGGGGCAGGCAGTACGTCCAACGCATACGACTACTGGAGGTCTGGCTCGTACAGCAGCCCGGGGTACCCACCACTTGGCGATAGCCAGAGCGTATTCAACGTCAGCACGCCTTCGACCGGCACCGTGTTCCTCATCCTTGCGGCCTACTTCGTCGTCGTCGTGCCGCTCAACTTCCTGGTCCTGGCGCGACTCGGCAAAGGTCACTTAGCCTGGGTCACTTCGCCCCTCATCGGCATCGCGTTTGCGAGTATCTTCTTTTACACGGCGCGCCAACTCTATTCGGCCGGCCTTACTCGCTCCACGACCGCCCTCATTGTCGCGCACCAGGGCGCGCCCGCCGCATTCGCGACCGGACGGCAGCAGTTGTTCTTCCCCAGGGGAGGCCGCTACGACCTCAAGTTCTCGGGGGTCGAGGCCGTCGGCGCCTTTCGCGACATGTACAGCGCCTTCAGGAACGACGAGGACAACAGCCTGCGCGAAGACTTGGTCGACGTCGGGCAGGTGATCGCGCCCGAAGCGAGCGTCGGCAGCCTCACCTTCCGCGAGATCGGCTTTCAACAGTCGGTCCCATGGCCGTACAAGACACCGATCCGCCTCAAAGTCCTCAAGGACGGCACGTTCCTGCGTGCGCAGGGCGTCTTTACGAACGACACGCCTTACACGATCTCGAATGCGACGCTGTGGGCGGGAACTTCTTCAATCCAACTTGGGAGCGTCTCGGCGGGACAGACCGTCGATATCGACGGCATCCTCACACAGCGTCCGAACTCGCCCGTAGGCGAAGTGGACGTTCCGGTGAGCAAAGGTCAGGTGGTCCTGGTCGCCGACGTAAGCGACGTCAAGGTCGGCGCGAACCTCGGAAAGGAGGAGCGGCACCAAAGGCGGCTGTACCTCTCCTTCAGCACGGCCTCCTCGGAGGTCGCAAGGAAGTGAGGCACCTCTTCATCGGCAACCCGATGCTCGGCGAACTGCAGAGGGAGAAGAACAAGGCGCTCGCTCCGCACAACTGGCAGGGCTCACAACTCGCCGCGCGCGTGCTTCTGGTCATCTTCTATCTGCTGCTCCTTTTGATCGTCCTGGTCTACGTGCGCGACATCGAGCCCTACCACGTGCTGTACGCACTGCTGGGGCTGCTGACCGTGCTGCTGCCCGCCTCGCTGCACGGCGTCATCGCGGGGGAGCGCGAGAAGCGCAGCCTGGACATGCTGCTGTGCGCTCCTCTGACGGCAGGGCAGATTGTGGTGGGGAAGTTCAGCCGCGCCGCGATCACGATGATCGGGCTGGTGCTGGCGATCGGCGTTCCAGCGCTCATCATCGAAGTGGTAAAGGAGTTCTACGTCCCCCGAGAGGTGGCGATGGAGGGGCACACGATGGGAGGTTTCTTCTATGCGCTGCTCGTGTGCCTTGTGACCGCAGTGTTCATCAGTTCGGTGACGCTGTGGATCTCGTCGAAGACCAAGACGAGTTCCAGCGCCATGCTCTCGACGATCGCGACGCTCTTCCTGTTCTTTGTCGTCGCGCCCGCAATAGGGTCGGTGGTGAGGCCGATCTCGTTCGCTGCGTCTAATATGCTGACGCTCACGAACCCCTACGTCACGCTGATCAACGCTTACACCGGGCAGACCTTGAGGATTTCGATGCCCTATGGATCGGAGCAGGTCGCGACAATGCCCTACACGCTCGTCTCGATCGCGGCGTGCCTGCTCGCCTCGGTTCTGTTCCTTGTACTTGCCACGCAGAACGTCTACGAACTCTCAAGAGGAAGGAAGGAATAGATGCTAGAAGTCTTGGGACTCAAAAAGAAGTACGGCGAACTGGTCGCGGTCAACGGGATCGAGTTCTCGCTTCAGCCCGGCGACATCTTTGGCTTTATTGGCTCCAACGGCGCCGGCAAGACCACGACGATCAAGATGCTGGCCACGCTGCTGGAACCGACGACGGGGACCGCGACGCTCAACGGGATCGACGTGACAGTCGACCCGATGCAGATCAAGCGGATGATCGGCTACATGCCCGACTTCTTCGGACTCTACGACGACGTCAAGGTGTGGGAGTACCTCGACTTCTTCGCGACGATCTACGAGGTCGCCGCAAAGGAGCACAGAAAGGTCATCGACAGCGTCCTCGAACTGACGGACCTCACGGTAAAGAAGGACTCGTTCGTCTCGAGCCTTTCGCGAGGCATGCAGCAGCGCCTGTGCCTGGCCAAGTGCCTCGTCCACGACCCGTACATGCTGCTGCTCGACGAGCCGGCCAGCGGCCTCGACCCCAGGGCGAGGGCGGAACTCAAGGACCTCATCGCCGAACTCGGGCGGATGGGGAAGATAGTCATCGTCTCGTCGCACATTCTGCCTGAACTCTCGGACTTCTGCAACACGGTCGGGATCATCGAGCGCGGAGAACTGCTCGCGTTCGGTCCCGTGCGCGACGTGGTGAAGACGATCTCATTGACGAAAGTGGTCGAGGTCCACGTTCTGGATGCGGCGTCCGAGGTCGGCATGTGGCTGCACGGCAAGCCGCACGTGCTGAACACCCACATGATGGCGCCGACCGTCGTCAAGGTTGAGTTCGACGGCACTGAGCAAGACCAGGCCGAGATGCTGAAGGCGCTCGTCGACAACGGCTACAAGGTGACCGAGTTCCGCGAGGAGCCGATCGACCTCGAGGACGTCTTCCTGAGGGTGACCAAGGGAGAGGTGAACTAGTGGCGCTCCGCGCCTGGGCGCGCGAGCAATGGCGCGTGTACAACGGCAACGCCTCGTCTGTGCGCGACTACCGTGCACAGTTGCGAGGCTACAAGCCAGCAGTCATGTGGGCGCTCTACCTCGGTCTGCTCATCCTCTTCGCGATGATGGGGTACTCGGCGACAGTCGGTGGAGGCGTCCACTCGGCCACGCGCGTGCAGAACGACCTCAATAACTTCTTCCACCTGTTGTTCACGATCTTGGAGGCAATGGTGGCCCTGGTCGCGCCCGTCATCGTCGCCATGTCGATCCAGGGCGAGGTGCAGCGCAAGTCGCTCGACCTCGTCATGACGGCGCCCGTCTCGCCGAAGTACTTTCTGGTCGGCAAAGTTCTAAGTGGGTACCGCTACATCATCATGCTGTTGTTCCTCTCGTTGCCTGTCACGGCGGCGTCGTTCGTGCTCGGCGGCGCGACTTGGAGCGAGGTTCTGATCGCGTATCTGTTGCTGGCGATGCACGGGCTTCTCTATATCGGGCTTACGCTTCCCATCGCTGTCCTGTGCAACAAGGTGATCTCGACGGTCCTTTACAGTTATGTGGTGTGCTGGGGTATAGGGTTCTTGCCGCTTTTGATCGTCATTCCGATGTCGTCGGTCGGATCGATGGGCGTCACAGAGATGCCCTTCTTCTTGCTCCTCTTTCCCGGCACACAGACGGTGGCGGCATCGACCTTCACGACGATCTTCGGAGCGCACTTTCCCAACTGGATTCTTGCGACGCTGATGATTCTGTTCATCGTCAAGTTCATGATGCTCGCGGCGGGGTCCGCGATGACGAGGAAGGGTTCCAAGGAGACCCGCTCTCTTCGAATCCATGGCCTCGTGCTCGCCCTCGTATTTTCCGTGTTGGTGGGCGTCTCTGCAGGCGGTCTGTCAGGATTTCTGAGGGGCTCCAGCCCCGTCGTGATCGCGCGAATGATGGCGACTACTGTGACTGTTTTGTCGCTGCCCATCGTCTTCGCCCTTCCGTACATATCGTGCTGGAGTTATATCGACGAGCAAAAGCAGCGCCCATTAGGACTAGTCAGCGTTAGAAACATGCTGACCGCTGCACCGGAGGGCGGGCTCCTCTATCTTTGGGCGCTGCTGGCGTGCCTGGCTCTGGGCATGTACGTCCCAAGTTATCTCAACGGCGTCGATCCCGGCATGTCGTACCTGGTGTACATGTTCTGGTTGTTCGGAGCATGGACGTTCCTGTGGGCCGCCGGGTGGTTCAGTTCGTCGTTCTCCAAGACAGGGGTCAGCACGGCCCGCAAGTCCCACGTCGCGTTCACCATCATCGTCACGCTCTTCCCATGGCCGGTGCTCGGCATGATTAACGCGGTCGTCGGCCCGTACACCGACCTGATGCAGGTCTATCCTCTCATGGCCCTGTCCGGCGGCCTGCCTTTGCTGAACGTGTTCGTCATGGGGATCGAGTTCTGGGTTTTTGCGGCGATTGCCGTGATTTGGGCCGAAAAGCGCCGCAAATCATCGTATTCTTTTAAGGAGTGGGGTGTGAATGAACAAACGACTTGACCTCAGGCCGTTCGCCCGCCGCGTGCGGGTCGTCCGCGCATGGCGCGGGCTCGCCGTCGGAGTGTTGGTGGGTGGCTCTCTGGGACTGGTGTGGTCGCTGCTCGACCTGACTGGCATCTACTTCGCGGACTGGCTCGGTCTCGGGGTTCTCTTTGGCTCCTTCGGTGTAATCGGTGCCATCGTCGGATCACTGCTCCCTGTGAGGGAGTCTGCGGTGGCCAAGAGCGTCGACAGGCGCGCGGACCTGCGCGACAGGCTCGAGACCTCCATCGAACGTCAGAACGGCCATGAGGGCTTCGACGAGGCGTTGCACGACGACGCGGCGCGGCAGGTCTCCGGCCTGCGAGCGAAGAGCGTCTTCCCGGTGCGCGTCGGCCGCTGGCAGTACACCTCGCTGGCGGTGGTCGCTCTGGCCTCGCTCGTCTTCCTGCTCGGCAACTCCTGGTACGTGCTGAGCCCCGAGGCGCGCAAGAACAAGGAGGAACTGTCCAACATCGCCAAAGAGATCGATCGCGTCGCCAAGCCGCTTCTCGAGAAGAAGAGCCTGACCGACGAGGAGAAGGCGCTCGGCAACCAACTTCGAACTTTCGCACAACGGCTCGAAAAGGGCCGGATCAATAAAGAGGAAGGGATGAAGCGCGCTAACGAACTGGCGAAGCAGGCCCAGAAACTCGCGCAAGACCGCGTGCAGAAGTCGGTGAAGTCGATCCAGACGGCGCGGCAGCAGATGGCTCGCGCAGAACTCGAGAAGCGAGGCCTGGATCAGAAGTCCCTGGACGGCCTCAACATGGACCAGCAGCAGAAAGAGTTGCTCGACAAGTTGCAGAAGGAACTTGGGCAACAGGGCCAGGGCGACGACACGTTCGACCAACAGACGATGCAGCAACTGGGCCTTCAGGACACCGACTCGACGCTGCTCAATCTGACGCAAGAACAGCGCGACATGCTCCAGGAGTACCTGCAGAAAAAGTTGAGCGCGTTCGACAAGAGCCTGCAGAACAGACAGAGCCTCTCGCAGGCGCAACTTAAGCGACTGCTCGACGAGAAGAAGCAGCTGGAGGCCCTGCAGAAGGCGCTTCAACTCAGCGAAGAGGCGCGCAAGGCGCTCGAGGAGTTCATGAACAGCCCTGAGTACCAGGACATCATGGATGTCGTGCAGAAAATGAGCGAGGCGGCAAAGCAGGTGCTCGACGGCCAGCCGCTCACCGACAAACAGGTCCAAAACCTCCAGAACGCGCTCGACGACCTAGATAAGAAGATCAAAGACTCGAAGTACCACGACTCGGTGATGTCGCAGTTGCGCGACGCGCTCGAACAACTCAAGAGCGGCCACCTGGACGCAAAAGCCTGCGGCACGTGACTGGGTCTGTTCGGATTGGGCGGTTCGCCCAATTTCGGCATGAGTCGGAGTTTCGGTACCGGCGCACCGACGCAAGACATGTTCTTCTCAGGCTATGGTGGGATCAACAAGTCCAAAGATCCGACCAAGGGCGAAGGCGACACGAGCCTCCTCGGCGTGCGCGGCGAACGACGAGCAGACGGCCAGGAGTGGTTCGTCGAGGTGAAGGCTCCGTCCGCAATGGGCGACCGCACGAGCGTCCCCTACCAGAAGGTGCTACCGAAGTACAAGAACGCCGCGGAGAAAGCGATCGATAGACAGGACATTCCGAAGGACCAGGAAAAGCGCGTGCGCGAATACTTCGAGAGCCTCTCCGGAGGCGGCAAGTGACGGGTGAAGAGGCCGCCCGCGAGTTCCGTGACACACTGGGCGCGATCCGCTCCGAGGTCGCCAAGGTGTTCATCGGTCAAGAGGATGTCGTCGAGGGCGTGCTGGTCTGTCTGGCCGCCAACGGTCACGCGCTGCTCGAAGGCATGCCGGGCTTGGGCAAGACTTTGCTCGTGCGTACGCTTGCGCAGGCTCTCGACCTGCCGTTCGGGCGCATCCAGTTCACGCCGGACATGATGCCGGCCGACGTCACGGGCACGAACGTCCTGGCGCAGGACGAGAGCGGCGCGCGGCGGTTCGAGTTCCGACGCGGCCCGGTCTTCACCAACCTGCTGCTCGCCGACGAGATCAACCGCGCGACTCCCAAGACGCAGTCCGCGCTGCTCGAGGCGATGCAGGAGCGCTCGGTCACCGTCGGTGGCGCGAAGCACGAACTCACCGAGCCGTTCCTGGTCATGGCGACGCAGAACCCAGTCGAGCAGGAGGGGACCTATCCGCTGCCCGAGGCGCAGTTGGATCGCTTCTTCTACAAACTGATCGTCCCCTACCCGACGCGCGAAGAACTCGCCGAGATCGTCAATGCGACCACCGGATCGAAGACGGCGAGCGCGTCGCAGGTCTCCTCCGGCGCGGACGTGCTCAACGTGCGCGACATCGTGCGCGAAGTTCCCGTAGCGGACAGCGTGCTGCAGTACGGACTTTCACTGATCGTCGGCACGCACCCGGAAGGTGAAGGCGCGTCGCCGGAAGCGACGAAGTATTGCCGCTACGGCGCGTCGCCGCGCGGCGCACAGACCATCGTCACGGCGGGAAAGATCTATGCACTGCTCGACGGCCGCTACAACGTCTCGAAGGAGGACCTCAAGAAGGCCGCGAAGCCTGCCCTGCGGCACAGGATCATCCTCAACTTCGAGGCCGAGGCCGACGGCGTGACCCCGGACCAGGTGATCGACGGCGTCATCGCGCACGTCGAGGCCGGCGACAAGGATCCGATCGGGGTATAGCCGGTGGCCCGGCTCGTCCTCACCCCGAGCGAGTTCAGAATCTTGGAAGGACTGCGCCTCAACCCGCGCAAGTCGTTCTCGGGCCGAGTTCGCGGCGAGCGCCTCACGCGCAAAAAGGGCGTGAGCATCGACTTCGACGACTACCGTGAGTACTCCGACGGCGACGACCTGCGCCACCTCGATTGGAACGTCCTGGCGCGCCTGGAACACGCGGTCGTCAAGACCTACCGCGACGAGGAGGACCTCGCCGTGCACCTGCTCGTCGACACGAGCGCGTCGATGTCGTTCGGAGAGCCGAGCAAACTCGACTACGCCGTGCGCCTCGCGTGCGCGATCGGCTACGTCGCGCTTGCGGGCGGCGACGCCGTCTATGCACGGACGCTCGGAGCGCGCTCACGACCGATGGCGGCGATGCGCGGACGAGGTTCGTACCCACGCCTGGCGCGCTGGGCCGATGACCTCAAGCCGGAAGGCGAGTTCGCTCTAGCGCGCGAAATTAGGTCGTTTGCGATTTCCGGCGCACGGCCCGGGCTGGCGGTGATCGTGTCGGACGGAATGGACCCCGAAGTGTTCAACGCCGTGCGCGTGCTCGGCGGGCGCGGACACGAGGTGACGTTCCTCCAGGTGCTGAGCGAAGTCGAACTGCGCCCCGACCTGGAGGGAGACCTGCGGCTTCTCGACGTCGAAGACAAGTCGTCGGTGGAAGTGACGGCGAACAGCATGACGATGCGCGAATATGCGCAGAGGCTGGAAGCGCACAACCAGCGGCTTGTCGAAGAGTGCACCCGCATGGGTGGACGCTGCTCGCTGGTCGAGGTCGGAACGCCGCTCGATAAAGTCGTACGCGACGTGCTGCGTCGCGGAGGATGGGTCGCGGCGTGAACCTGCAAAATCCGGGCGCTCTGCTGTGGCTCCTGCCACTTGGCGGCGTGATCGTCGCCCTCTACCTTCTGCGTATGCGAAGGCGCGACGTCTTCGTTCCCGCCAAGTTCCTCTGGCCCGAGCGCACAGACGAAGTGCGCGCCAACGCGCTCTTCCAGCGTCTGCGGTTCAGTTGGTTGCTCTTGTTGCAACTGCTCGCGCTCGCACTGTTCGTCTTTGCACTTGCTCGCCCTCAAACTCTGCAGAAGGGACTGGCAGGCGAGGTGACCGTCGTTGTCCTCGATGCGAGCGCCAGCATGGGTGCGACAGACATTAAGCCGACGCGCTTCGATGCAGCCGTACAGACTGTGCGCGGCATGATCGCAAGCGCGACCTCGAACGACCAATTGATGCTCATCGAGGCGGGGCCGTATCCCCGCGTCGTGTTCCCGCTGAGCAACGATCCCGCCGCACAGAGGCGCGCGCTCGCCAGTGTGCGCCGCTCGGACGCTCCGGGCGACATGGGCGAGGCGCTCCGGCTAGCGGCCGCTCGCGTCGGTGACATCGCGAACGCGAAGATCGTCGTTCTCTCGGACGGCGTGTTTCCGCCGATCGAGAACTTCTCGGCGGGCAGGGCCTCAGTCGTCTACCAGAAGATCGGAGCGACCCGTAACAACGTTGCGATCGAGGCGCTCGGTAGCAGCGAAGGTCCAAACGGAAGGATCGTCTATTGCGGCGTCAAGAACTACGCGCTCGACGCGAAGAAGGTCGGCATCACAGTCTACGCAGACGGCAAAGTCATCGACGCCGAGGACGCGACGATCGCGTCGAACAAGTCATGGGGCAAGACGTTCGCCACTCCCCCTGGCGCGAAGGTGATCGAGGCGAGGCTTGACTCGAACGATGTCCTGCCTGCGGACGACTACGCGGTGACGGTGCTCGATCCCGCGGCGTCTCTGCGCGTGCTTCTGGTCACCAAAGGCGACTTCTTCCTCGAGCGTGCGCTTGCGCTCGATCCGCGCGTCACCTTGGACAAGGCGACCTCCGTGCCCGAAGCGGAGCGGGCGGGCACGCCTGGCCCTGGCGTCTACGACATCGTCGTCTTCGAAGGCGTCGCAGAGAGCGCCGTAAAGGCGCGCGGCGTCTTGACGCTCGGCGTCGCAGGCCCGCCGTCGCCCGTGGTGGCCGCGGGCGGACGCGGCGGGTTCCAGTACCTCGATTCGCGCGACGACCCGCTCCTGCGCGGCGTGGACTTCCGCAGCACCTACATCGAAAACGCCCAGCGCGTCACGACGAAGTCGGCTGGTCGCATCCTGGTCGATGGACGTCGGGGGCCTCTGGTCGTCGCGGCGGAAGGTGCGAAGAGGCAGGTGTACGTCGGGTTCTCGCCGCTGGACTCT
>DATLWQ010000081.1:0-3334 GCA_035576225.1 Fimbriimonadaceae bacterium
GCTTCGGGCTCTGACGCCAACCGAATTCTCTACACCCGCTGGGTGTACAGGAAGGGCGCCAGCCGATACGCCTTCGTGCTCGACAAGTTCAACCGCGTCGTGCAGATCGAGGCCGTCGGCCTGAGCGACGTCAAGGTCGGCACCTCGCGAGGCATCCGCTTCGGCTCGACCTTCGCCGACATCATCGAGGCCTACAACGTCCCCGACGCCTACGAGATCAGCGGCGACTCGATCGTCGTCCGGTACCTGGTTCGCGACCACGTCGCGTTCCGGCTCTCAAGGCTCAAGGCCAAAGAGCCCCACCGCGTGACCGGCATCGTCGTTGCGGCAGGAAAGGACTAAAGCCGTTTTGTGGCCGATGAACGAGAAATCGTCCGAAGCAGGATCGACATCGTCGATCTCATCGGCCAACGGGTAAGGCTTAAAAAGTCCGGAAGGACATGGACGGGTCTCTGTCCCTTTCACGAGGACAGGAACCCGTCTTTCTCTGTCAGCCCCGACATCGGCCGCTACAAGTGCTGGTCGTGTGGCGCGAGCGGCGACGTCTTCACCTGGGTCATGGAGACGCAGGGCCTCGAATTCCGCGACGCGCTTGAACTCCTCGCCAAACAGGCGGGCGTCGAACTCACCGGTCGGGGCCGCCACGACAAGTCCAAGCGCCAGGCGATGGCCGACGCCATGTCCGCCGCGCTCGCCTTCTTCCGCGAAAACCTGAAGACCCACAAGCGCGCCCTCGCCTATTGCCAGTCGCGCGGCCTCGGTCAAGAGACCCTCGACGCATGGGAGATCGGCTATGCGCCAGACGTCGGCGAGGCGCTCGCGATCGAACTCAAGAAGAAGGGATTCGCGCTCAGCGACTGCAAGGAACTCTTCCTCGTCGACGGGAGCGAACAACTCGGCTATGGAGACCGCTTCCGCGGCCGATTGATGTTTCCGATCCGCGACGACCAAGGACACCTCGTCGCCTTCGGCGGTCGCATCATCGGCGACGGACAACCCAAGTACATCAATAGTTCCGATACGCCGATCTTCAGCAAGGGGCGCACGCTCTACGGCATGCACAGAGCCAAGGACTCAGTCCGCGCACAGAAGCAAGCGGTGCTCGTTGAGGGCTACCTCGACGTGATCGCCTGCCACCGGGCAGGGGTCACCAACGCGGTCGCCTCGCTCGGCACCGCGCTCTCCGAGCAGAACGCAAAGCGGCTCGCCATGTGGTGCGACGAGGTCGTCATCCTCTACGACAGCGACGACGCGGGCCAAAAGGCCGCAGAAAGGGCGACCGAACTCTTCGCGGCAGTTGACACCAAGGTTCGAGTCGCACTCATGCCGAAAGGGCAAGACCCCGACACGCTCCTTCGCGAGCAGGGGCCGGAGGCGGTGCAGCAGGCTGTCAAAGGAGGGCTGGAGCCGATCGAGTTTCTTCTTAGGCAGGCCGAAGCGCGGCACTCGCCCGAACAACAGGAATACTGGGACGAGGCTGCGGTCGCGCTGGCGCGCCTCCCAAACGCACTGGAAGTCGAGCGCCATCTCATGCCGCTGGCCGCCAAATATCCGTTCCTCAAAGACCCGGTGCGCGCCGCGAACGCTCTCCGCGCGATGGTGCGGCGTGCCGCAAGAAAAAAGCAGGAGCCAAACGATCCCGCGACACACTCCGCAGAGGAGTCGAAGCCGAAGTCAGCCCTCGCCATGCCGCCGCTGCTCGAGGCGGAGCCGTTCCGTGCGCTCAAGGACGAAGCCTTGCGGGAAGCCGCCTGGACGATCTGCACCGACGAGAGCCTCTTCCTCACCGCTTCTGCCAGACGGCTTGCGAACGCAGTCCGGCACGCATGGCCCGATTCTCCGCCCGAAGGCGACACCGCGACGTTCATCGATCAGGTCGCGGACGAGCAAGCGCGCGAACTCCTTGTGACTCTCTTTATGAGCACCCTCAACCAGCGAGAAAAGCGGCCCGCCAACGACGGAGGAGACTTCAAGGAGCCGCCCCTTACGAGGGAGCTCATCGACGAGACCAGAGCGCGCCTTATCACGCGAAGAGACAACATCGAGGTTCGTTCCTCAGCGACAGCGAGCGTCGAGTCCGACGATGCGCTGCGCGACCTCGACGCTAAACTAAGAAGACTGAAGGGCGTACAGGTAGCCGAGAAAGAGGAAGAACCCGAAGACCCCTTCGCCTAACGGAACGGCCAGTTCGAGCCTGAGGGGAAGAAGCCGAACGGCCTGCACTTTTCTGGCTTCGTCCAGTCGCCCTCGTCCCACGCCTTGCCGTCGTCCTCAAGGACCAGTGCACCGATCTCGCGCGCTAGCACGACGCCTGCGGCCGCGTCATAGAGCCGGACGCCGTTCGTCAGTAACGCGCGCATCCCGCCGGTCAAGAAGATCCCAGCCTCCACGACGAACGAACCGATGTGCCGCACTTTCCCGGGCCACTCCGGATTGATCCCAGGAGCCTTGACGTCGCCGTGCCCCACGAGATCGATCGGCGCAATTTCTCCCGGTTGAACGGAATCCAAGCGCGCTCCGTTCAGATACGCGCCACCGCCATCCCGGCCGCAGAAGCACCAGCCCAGTTCTGGACACACGATGCAGCCCAGCGTCAGCCGTCCGTCGATGAAGTAGCCCACGGTCACGCCCCAAAGCGGCTGACCGTATGCGTAGTTCGAAGTTCCATCGATAGGGTCGACCAGCCACTGGCCGTGTTCGTTGGGCGGCTCGTATCCCATCTCTTCACCCCACACTGCAGCACCGGGTGTCATGACAGCGATCCGCTCGCGCAAAAACGCCTCCACAGCGCGGTCTGCCTCGGTGACGATGGAACCGTCGGGCTTGGTCTCCCACTTCACCCCCTTCTGCATTTGCTGTGCCGTCCTGGCCCCGTCTCTACAGGCGGACTCCAGGTCGCTCAGCAAGGCTGAGTAGTCGGGCACACGCTCATTATGGCACCGACCCTGGTCCCTAAGTGTGACTCGCTCGGAGCTCATCGGGTATCTTGGATGGCCCGAGCGGGAATAGCTCAGTGGTAGAGCATCTCGTTGCCAACGAGAGGGTCGCGAGTTCGAATCTCGTTTCCCGCTCCATTCTTCTTTCACTCACTTCTTGTCGTACATCGCCATCGGGAAGTCTTTGCTCACCGTCCGGTCGTTCGTGAAGATGTCGAGCGCCTTCGCGACGAGGTCCGGGTGCTGCGCTGCAACGTCGTTCGTCTCGCCGATGTCCGTTGCTAGATTGTAGAGCTCGATCTTCTTGTTGCCCTTGTGGATGTTCTGCTGCACGGCCTTCCAGTCGCCCATGCGCACAGCCTTCTGGCCGCCGTACTCGTTAAACTCCCAAACGTAGA
>DATLWQ010000082.1:0-5121 GCA_035576225.1 Fimbriimonadaceae bacterium
TGCCGCAACGTTGTGCCTGTGTCCCGATCGCGTCGACACGACGTTGAGGAACACTGGCGGTATTCCCGAAAGGTAGAGGTCACCAACGAGGTCGAGCAACTTGTGCCGGGCGGGCTCGTCAGTAAAGCGAGTTTCGTTTACATAGCCGGTCCGACCGATGACGAAGGCGGTCGTCGCGTCCAGACCGCGGCCAAGCCCCGCGGCACGTACCATCTCCATCTCCTCCTCGAACGCGAAGGTGCGTGCTGGCGCGACCTCGACGCCATAGTCGCCGGGGAACGAGAACTCAAAGTGCTGTGAGCCCGGCCACCGGTCGCCGCACTCGAACTCGTAACGCCATAGGCCCTGGCCGGACGAGACAGCGATCTTCACCTCGCCATCGACGTGGAAGACGCGTTCGAACGGCAGCGGAACTTCACGCTCACCGATCTCCTGCAGTCCTAATTTTTTGAGACCCTCGAAGAAAGCCAATGCACAACCGTCCATTGCAGGAAGTTCGGCGCCCGTCACCTCGACTTCTGCGTCTGTCACACCGAGCGCAGCGAAAGCGCTCATCAAGTGTTCGATCGTCGAAATCTCGCCGAGGCGCGTACATCGAGATGTGTCGGTGACGTTCTCTGGCACTGCGGGAGTGCGCGTCTTGCCAGAGAAAAACACAATCCCCGACTCTCCAGGGTGGACGGTCGCAGTGGTCGGCTCGCCGCTGTGCAGGCCCTTCCCTTCGAACTCGGTGCACTCTCTGACGGTCTTGCGAGGAAACCTACTCATCCCCACGCAACTCTTCGATCTCCACCTCCAGTTTCTTGATTCGACCGAAGATCTCTGGCAGGCGCTGCTGCAGAGCCATCAGCCGCATCGCGGAGATAACGGACACTGGCGGAAGGCCGAAGTACTGGCCGGGTTCGACGACGTCCTGGAACGCCCCGCTGCGTCCGCCGAGCACAACGTCGTCACCGATGGCAACGTGGTCGGAGACGGCGACCTGTCCGCCCATCGTCACGCGCGAACCGACTCGCGAACTTCCGCTGACGCCGACTTGCGCTGCGATCACCGTGTCCTCACCGACGGACACGTTGTGGCCGATCTGCACAAGGTTGTCGATCTTGGTCCCGTCGGAGACGACGGTCTCGCCACATGTGGCGCGATCGATGCAGGCGTTGGCCCCGATCTCGACGTCGTCACCGATCACTACGCCGCCGACTTGTGGCACCTTCGCCTGTTTCTTGCCGTCCCAGACGAAGCCGAAGCCGTCTGCGCCGATCACCGCTCCTGCGTTGACGACGCAGCGCTCGCCGATGCGCACGTCCTGGTAGAGGACGGCGTGCGGATAGACGGCAGAATCGGCACCGACGCGGCAGCCGTCGCCGATATAGGCAAACGCATAGATCCGACAGCGCGGCCCTACGCTAGCCCCTTGCTCGACGACCGCGTAAGCGCCGACTGAGGCGGTCTGATCGACGCTCGCCTCGGGCGAGACGACCGCCGAAGGATGAATCCCCGGCTCGACCGGCAGGGGCCTCACGAGGCGCGAAAGCAGAAAGCCGAACGCAGAACGCGGCGAATCGACCTCGATCGTCGGTCGCGACTGTGCGCCGGTACCGCGCTTGACCAAGACGGCTCCGATCGGCTTGGAGAGACTGAGGGTGAGAAACTTTTCAGACTCCGCAAATGTGACGCCGCGCAGATCGTCAGTCCCGGCCGGGACGGCGCGCTCGACGCGCAGGCTGGGATCGCCGCGAAGTTCACCGCCAAGGAGTTCGGCCAGTTCCTTCAGCGTCCAACCATGTAGATCCTTCTCCATTGCAGAAACTCCTGCGTCACGTCGCGCCCCTCCGATGGGCGCTTTGCCAGCCTGTAGCGATACACCTTGAGAAAGACCTCGAGTTGCGCCTTGATCTCGTCGCGCGGCTCTTTGGCGCCCGTGCTCTTCGCTAGCGGCTTTCGCTGTTCTGGCCCAGAGTTTACTGAAGACTCGGCTCCAGGCACCGCCGTTAGTTTGGCGCTGGGGTCGAGGGCAGTCCGCTCCAGCAGGGCGAGAGCGTTCTGTGCCAGGGCGTCCGCGTCCTTCTTGGCCCTCTCTAGGGCCTGCTTTCGAGCCTCGGAAGCCTCCAGGCCGATCTGGTTCAGCCGCTTGTTGTAGCCCTCTGAGAGGGTCGCTGTTCGCGTCTTGACCTCCTCGCGGAAGGCGTCGTCCAAGTCTTTGATCTGGGTCCGGAGCGCCTTCGCCTTGTTAAACCGCTTCGTCGCCTCGACGTCGGTCTCCCGCGGTACGCGCAAGGACCGCGGGTCGGGGTCGGGAAAGCCGACGACGGCCGTGAGGTCGTACCGCAGTTGCCCGACGTCCTTGGCGTGCTTCTCAAAGAGCGCGTGCATCGCGTCGATCTCCTTTTGGACGCCGTCCTGGTACTGCTGTCTCGCCTGCTCGGTCTCGGTGCCCGCCTCCCTCTCGGCCTCGGCGGTGTAGGCCTTCTGCAGGCGGTCTAGAACGGCCTTGGCCGCCTGCTCCTGCGTCTTCTGATACAGTTCCAGCGCCGCGGTCGCGCGCTCCTCAGCCGATCCGATGAAGAGGTCGCGCTCGTCGAGTTGTGGGATGCTCTCCGTCGAGCCGATCTCTGGCTGCTTGTCCGTTCTCGGAGCATCGACCGGTTGCAGAGATGCGGCCGCAACTTTGTTCAGGTCGACATAAACGAGCGCGGGGTCACGGGCACAGCCCAAGACCCCGCTCAGCGCCAGAAGAAGGATCGCTGCGTTACTTGCTCGCTTCTTTGATCGTATCGGCTGTGATGTCGTTGGCGGCATACGCTACTGCCGTAGATGAGAATGTTATCGTGTAGCCTTGCTTCTTGGCGACTGCAGACGCGGCCTTCTGAGCGAGATCGATGGCGTCCCTCTCAGCCTGGTCGCGGATTTGACTGAACTGCTGGTCGAACTCTTGCGACCAACCCTGCAATATCTTGGCCGAGCCTTGGAACAACAGCGCGTAGTCGTTGATCTTCTTGCGATCGTCGTCTGTCAGTTGATCCTTGCCTTTCGTGTTGATGGTCTCGTATTCCTTTGTCGCAGCGGTCACGGTCTGCTTGAGTCCATCGAGTTCGGTCTTTTCGGCGTCGGTCTTCGGGTCTTTGAGTTCTAGTTCCCGGATGCGCTGCGCCTGCGCCGCCGTGATGACCCGGTGCTGGTCGATGAAGTCGAGGACAGCCAGGCGAGACTTTCGTTCCGCCTCGACCTTGTCCGTCATCGTCTGGTTGATCTTGCTCTCCATGATCACGCGACGCAGGTCGACGACGCCCATTTTCTCGTTGTTGCCTTGGAAGCCGCTGCCCACCATGATGCCTATGAGTGCGGCGGCGACATACCATCCGATGAGTGCGATCTTGTTGTTCATTTCTTGTTACCGTATGAATCCTAGAAGTTAGTACCGAATGCGAAGTGCGTTCGACTCCCGCCTTCCCCGTTAAAGGCGAAGTCTATCCTGATCGGTCCGACCGGAGTGCGGAAAGACACTCCGACGCCATAGCCGAGGTGGAACGCGGGCGAGTTCGTCTGCGAGAACGTATCGATGGAGGGGTAGCCGCCCCAGGCCCCGCCGTAGTCCACGAACCCGACGAGGTTGAAACTGCGCTGGATGGGGTAGCGATACTCCAGGGTGCCGGCCAGGGACTGCTTCCCCCAGAACCGCTGGTTCTGATAGCCGCGCACGGAGCCCAGACCACCGACGAAGTTCTGCTCGAAGAACGGAACGTCCCCAGTAATAAAGCCATACGCCGCGCGGAAGGCGACGACCGGTCTGGACTGGGTGACCGGCGTGTCGGCCGGCATGTGCTTGGACCAGTACTTGCGAAACTCAAGCGTCGTCTTGAGATAGTAGTTCGGACCAAGGATACTTTGGAAGTTGGCCACCGAACCGCCGATCTTGTTGATGTTGCTGTAACTCGGCTCGACGAGGATGCTGGCCAACTGCCCCTCGAACGGTTCCACCACCGGATGGCGCGTGTCACTGTCGACTCCCAGTTGCAGCGACAGGATGTCGCCGTCTTGCTGAATAGAGCTGCCAGTAGTGTTCGACGTGAGGTTGAGCGACCTGACGTTCTCGAACTTCATGCCGACGTTGCCCCGGTTGATCTTTGCGAAGGGCCTTGCAAAGTTGATCGCGCCGCCCGTCCTGCGCTCGTCGAACCGGCTGCCGCCCAGTGGGCCCTCGAACCCGCCGAGGCCGTTGCCCGAGAAGTTGTAGACGACCCTCGAATAAAGGCTGACCGAGACCGCGGTGTCCCTGCTGTCCATGAACGGGTTGGACCAGCGCAAGACGGCGCTTGCTCCGCCGCCGACCGTCGCCTGCGAGAGGTTGACCCCTACGCTTTGGCCGAGACCGCGCCAGTTGGAGTCGCTATAACTGACGAACCCGACAAGTTTGCTCTGCGGGTCGAGCGCGACGCCGCCGTTGATCTGCCCTGTGCGCGCTTCGAAGAACTCAAGTTCCAGATCGTAGACACCGACTTCTCCTGTGTCGACGAGTTTGCGCTTGATGTCGTCGAACCACCGCGTCGCGTAGATGTTCTCAAGGTCCTTTTGGATCCCTTCATTGCTGAACGCGCGGCCGGGTTTCGTCTTCATCATCCTTCTGATGACACTCTCCCTCGTGTGCACGAGGCCAGTGATTCTGATTTCGCGCAGACGCGGTTCGATGATCGAAACGAGCAGCGTCCCTTCTGATTCAGGATGCGGTTGCAAACGATCGATGGCGACGAGATACCCCTTGTCCGAATAAAGTTCTTCTACCGCCGCCTGGATGCGCGCACGGTAACGGTTGCTGAAGATCTTTCCAAGTTCTTGAATTTCCGTGACCGCTTTCGTCAGTTCTTCCGTCGTGATGACGGTGTTGCCCACGATGTGCACTTCGCGGATGATCGGGTTCTCGGAAATCTCCACGACCAGTTCCACTTCTGTATCGCTGAGTTGGTGCGTCAGGATCTTGACGTCCTTGAAGTATCCGAGGTCGAGGATGCGCGTCTCGTCCGCGCGCACGACGGCCTGGTCATAGACCGAACCCTCTTTGGAGACCATGGCTGCTGTGATCGCAGTCGAACTGATCACGTTGGCGCCTCGCACCGTGATCGTCTT
>DATLWQ010000083.1:0-5636 GCA_035576225.1 Fimbriimonadaceae bacterium
CAAAACGGCTCGAAGCAACGGGCATCGCGACTCCGCTCGTCCGAACAGAGCTCCGCTCTCCCGACCCCGGGCAGATCGTGACTACGCCGATCACCTTCCAGTTCGCGTCGGTTCGCGGCAGCGTCCAGAGCGTCGTGATCCAGTACGTCATCCAACTTTCAACCGACCCGTCCTTCCCTGGCAATAGCCAGACGGTCACCTTGACACCGTTCCTGGATCTGGTGACGCAGGGCGGGCAGACCGTGAGTTCGCCGACGATTGACACGTCCACGTTCTTCCCTGGTGCGCCCCAGGTCTACTGGCGCGTCGGTGCGCGAAACATCGACGACAGCCCTGGGCCAGTTCCGGACGCGAGCGGCCAACGCTACGTGTTCAGCGGCCCTAGTTTGTTCAAGAGGGCCGGGTTCCCTGGGGGCTCCCCAGGCGGTGGATAGACGCCAGTAAATAGATCGTAGAAAAAGAGTAATTGGACGCAATCCGATCCTGGCTCGGACTCCGGTTCGAGCCAGGTGACAGGAACATAGAAGATGAAGGCAAGATATTTTGTAGGATGCGTGGCAGGAGCGCTGCTGGGTAGCGCAGCGGTCGCTCAGACGGGTTGGTTTGAGGAGTGCCGCAACCTGACAGGTAACCCGCCGCCGCCGCAATATTCCAATGATTATGGAATCAACATTGTCTCCAATGACCTTTTCGGTGCTTCCTTGGGCGTCCAGGGAACTTCGACTTGGGGCGGCGGAAATCCGGCTGTGTGCTGGTCACCGGCACGCACGCTTCGGGCGGAAGGGCGACTCGCGTTCTTCATGGGGCCCACTGGGTCGGTACAGACCACCTTCGATGACAACATGGCCCTATCGATGGGCGCTCCGTTTGATCCCGTAGGGGACTTCTGCTACGCACGCATCACCAAGGATACTGATGCTCCCGGCACGTCGGCCCTGTTCGGGCAGGGCGGCATTCGCCTCGCCTTCGTTGGAGCGTCCAAGCGATACATGGTCGATGCCTGGTCGGATGGCGAAGTCGACGTCGTGCTGACGGTGAGAAACGTCGGTGACGCTGCCTTGCTCTGGTGGCATATTCAGAACCTGGGCAACGCGCCCAGGCCACTGGGATTGCTTTTCGGGATGTGGCCGGCACAGCACTCGAGCGACGGCCACTTCGATTCACAGACTGGCGCAAACCAGTTCTTCGCGGCCCTCGGAACCAACTTTGGGATCAACAAACTGACCAGCGACCTGTTCACCGGTTACGCCGTTGCACCGACGATTCCCCCGGTCAGGATCGACTACCATCTTGCGAGGACGAGTGCCAGGTTCCCAGAGTATGTGGACTTCTATGCTGGCCAGACGGAGAACTCGGGGCTCCACATCACAAACGTGCCTGACGCGTCGATGCAGCGAATTCCAGTCAAGCCGCTCATCGAGACGGGCAGCAGCCAGCAGATCATTCCCGCGTCGACCGCCGACCTCATGCGCATTGGCCCGTACTTCTTCTCGCTATGGGACAACAACATGAATCTCAACGTCTTCGGCGACAACACCGGTACGCAGGAGACGGCTGACATCAATGTCTTCCAGACCGCGTTCATACAGCGATACCCTGTGACACCGGTTTCCGCGGGTGGATTCAGGGACATCGTCCAGGTCATCAAGAGTTCGTGGGGCGTCTCCGATTACAACGACCCCTACGCGGCCGTCGTCGACGCGCCTAAACTGATCAACAGTTCGCCGACCGGTCAAGACGGGCTCACTCCGAACCCAATGCGCATTCGGGCGTATGTCGACAACCAGTATGCGGTCATCGACAAAGAGGTTACGCTCACGAACGTGCGAGTCATCCTCACGCTTCCTCCAGGCTTGTCACTGGCTGCTGGAGAGACCGCTGAGAAGACGATCGCGAGCATTACGCCGGACAGTGTCGCCAGCGTCGAGTGGAGCGTGGTCTCCGACGGAGTCACGTTTGGCGACTTGCCGATTTCGGTCACCTTCTCGCCGACGCCGGGCCAGACCAAGGTGATCAACACCTCCATCATGGTCGCTGCGACGCCAAAGGTACGGATCGCGTCCGGTGCCCAGATGGTGACTTTCCCGTACGACTTTAGCGACAACTCACTGGGCGCGATCCTTGGCCTTACCCCTGAGATCGACTTCCGTGCGTTCAAGTGGGATCCGGGGCAATCGGCTTATATCCAGGCTTCAACCGCGACTCGCGGCGAAGGCGTCTGGATCGTATCGAACACCGACCACGGATTCGTCGACCTCAACGGTGCGAGTAGGCCCGCCGACACCGGGACTGGCGGGTTGCTTTACGCGATCCATCAGGGATGGAACATGATAGGCAACCCGTACAACTATCCGGTGAGGCTGTCCGAGATCATCGCCGTTGCCGCCGATGCACCGGCCAACTCCTTGACCTGGAGCCAACTCGTGAACCAGAACATGGTCAGTTCGGCCGTGGCCACTTGGAACAAGAGCGGGAGTTTTGGTGGTCACTACGACTTCACCACGTCTCAGACGTCCTTCCTGTTCCCGCACAAGGCGTACTGGATCTTCGTAAACACGTTCAATCCGATCTACTTCTCGTGGCGGCGCGTCATGACTCCTGGGCTCTCCGGTTCCGGTCGCGCTGTCGACGACGGCTGGCGCCAGACGGATCGTCAGTGGAGATTGCAGCTCTCTGCGCAAACCAACGATGGTGCCGACCTGGAGAACTATATCGCCTATACGTCCGACCCGAGCAAGGTCGACCAACTGACGATTCCTAAGCCGCCAGCACCGCTCGATAGCCCCGTGGAGGTGGTATTGGAAGGCACGTTCAACGGTCAACCGAACACCAGCGTCGCGCAGGCGGTCACGACGCAGAAGTCGAAGACCGAGTGGCACGTGCACGTCAACGCACAGAAGGCCGGCGACGTCACCCTGACGTGGCCCAACCTCTCCTCTATTCCACGCAACGTCCGCGCCAAGATAACCGACCTTGCAACGAACGAGGTGCGTGACCTGAGGACAGTCTCCGGCTACACGTTCTTCATGAGCCAGCCGGGTTCGCGAGAGTTCGTCGTCACCCTCGAGCAGGGCGGTGCCGTGAGGCCTGTCATTGGCAACGTCGTCGTCTCCGGTTCCAGCCGCGACGGCCGCTCGCCCATGACGATCAGCTACGCGCTCTCCGCCGACGCCGTCGTCTCCGTGAGGATCCTCTCCGCAACGGGCAAGGAAGTGTTCACGGTGACGCGCGGCAGGGCCGACAACGCGGGCCAGAACCAGGTGACCTGGAACTTGCACGACAACGCAAACCGAGCGGTTGCGCCGGGTACCTACAGGGTCGAAATCCTCGCCGAGACGCCTTCCGGTGACCGAGTGAGGAGGATCGTCCCGATTAACGTGATTCGTTAGAACGACCAGACAGCGGCCGAGGGGGCAACCTCTCGGCCGCACGACTCTACATCGACTTGACAAAGCGTTCGTCTTGGCACGGTCTGCATAAGCGCGCAAGGTTTACAGTCCTTTTCGCGCTTGTTCTTTTTGTGGCGGGCGTGAGCGCGGCCAGCCCGGGCACCGGCGCCATCGATCTCACCGCCTATCCGGGGATATCCGTCGCCGATGGCCGAAGCACCATGACCCTCACAGCGGAGGTAAGGGACGGTGCCGGGCAGGTGGTGCCGGACGGCACCCAGGTCGTGTTCTCGACGACGCTTGGCGCACTGCGCGAGAGCATCGTCACCACGCAAAACGGCTTTGCGCGCGCCATTCTTGTCGCCAGCAGCATCCCAGGCGAGGCCAAGGTTCAAGCGACCGTCTTGAAGTTCAGCGCCACGGCGACCCTGTCCGTCCGGTTCGTCGCTGACCGCTCCCTGCTTTCCAGCGCGAGCGAATTCATCGAAGTCGTCGCGCCTCTAGCAATGGCCTACAGCCTCGAGGACAAGATCCTCCAGGCGAACGGTGAGAACCGCGGTGTCCACCTGCGCTACCGGGACATCTCGATCGACGCGGACGACCTGGAACTGGTCGTCCCGAACTACGAAGTCCGTGCCAAGAACGCCAAACTCACCATGGGAGGGAAGTCGTACGAGTTCCAGTCGCTGTTCATGCGCCTGAACCAGCGCAAGGGCAACGGTACGACAATGATCACGGAGGACGCCTACGCCTTTGACCGCGCGTGGTACATTGCCGTCCCTCACAAGGTGCAAAGAGAGCGGTTCGGGCTCGTCGACATCAGTTCGTCCGGCGTAACGCCTTCGAACTCGCCCATCATCCATCAGCAGTACCAGTTCCAGGACATTTCTCTGGCGATGACCATCATAGAGGCCAAGAAGGCGGTCGCCTACCCGAGCAAGGAGGTCGACTTCCACCGGACCAACGTGAAGGTCGGCGGCACGTCCGTCATGAAGGTTCCCCTGTTCCGCGCGAGCACCCACCCCAATTCGCCAGTCATCACGGAACAGTACGTCAACGTCTCGAACAACGACCTCTCGATCAATTTCCCCTACTACCTCGACCTTAAGCCGGGCCAGACCAGTCTCCTCAGGTTGCGTCATGGGAACCGGTATGGGACCGGGGTCGGGCTGTCGGGCGGAACCTACCTGGACTACGAGTTCAACTGGAACCAGGGCGCGGACATGGACGGTGGCGTCAGCGTTCGCGGCCTAGCGCGCAACGACTGGGGCCTCGACTTCCGCCAGTTCTGGAAGCCGGCCTCCGACACGACCCTGGCGGCCCAGATCAACTTGCCGGCCCACAGGAGCATGTTCGCCAACGTGAACCTCTCGCAGGGGTTCGACGGCTTCCATGCCAACCTGAACGCGTCTAGGGGCCAGAGCATCGCCGGACAGAGGTTCAACAACAGCCAGTATGCCGCCACCGTCGAGAAGGAGCCGATCTTGCTCAAGGGCGTCCACACCCGGCTCTTCTTGGGCGTTCAGGCGTCAGAGAACTCGTTCTCGTCGCCAACCAGTACCAAGACGCAAGCCCGACTCGGGCTGCGAGCCAGGTTCATCGGTGATATGATGCGTCTGGGGCCGGGGCAATCGCTCAATATGAGTTACACCGTCGGAAGATACACCGGCTCGAACTTCAGGGACCTTGTGACCCACGACGCGACCCTGTCGCTCACCACGAGCTTCCGCAACGGGATCTATCTGCAGACCAACTATGACTACGTGGTCGACGGCATTACGGACTTCGCCCTGGGCCACCATAGGCTCAGCGCCGACGCGTACTATTCGCGCGGTGCCTATGCGGTGCGCGGGTTTGTCACAAAAAGCCTTGACGTGCAACGGCTGAACGCCAACATGTCGCTTGATTTTCGCGCCAGTTCCTTGTGGCGCTTTTCTTACGGATATTATCTGGATCAATACCTTGGCGATTCGTTCCTGGACCAAACTGCGGTCATTGCTTACCGCGTAGGATTCCGCGAGGTCGGCCTAAGTTATTCGCAACGCAGACATCGGCTAGGGATCGAACTTCTTGGGACCACGTTCAACTAGCGTCGCTCTGGCGCTCCTTGCCTGCGGTCTGGCCGGAGCCGAGTCATTCGGGCGCTTTGGCTACTCTCCGTTCCCGACCGTTCCTGGATTCAAGTTCACGGCGGAGGGCTTCCGGAGCAGTTCTCCCGGGGCAGACACGTTCCGCTTCACCCAGCCG
>DATLWQ010000084.1:0-4757 GCA_035576225.1 Fimbriimonadaceae bacterium
GTAGAGCCGCCTCTCGCGTAGTTCGCGCACGATCCGCGACTTCATCTCCGCCGCCGCTTTGCGCGTGAACGTGATCGTCAGCACTTCGTCGGGTTGCAGACGTTGGTCGACGACTAGCCGCAGGTACCGCTGAACGAGCACCGTCGTCTTGCCGGATCCAGCGGACGCGCGGACCGTGAAACTGCCGAGGTCCGTCCCGATCGCCTGCGCCTGCTCGTCCGTCGGCGAGAGCCTGCTCACGACGCGTCCTCCTCGAAGGCGTCGACCTCTCCGAACACGCTCGAGACGCGGCACAGTTCGCCGTAGGCGCAGTGCTCGCAATGGTCGCCTGGCGTCGCCGTCATGTGCGCGTCTTCCAGAACGTCGATCGCCGAGCGCATGCGCTCCTTGACGTCCTGGAAGAAGGTGGTCGTGGCGTCGGCGACCCTCACCTTTCGCAGACCTTTCGTCGGGTCGTGCTCGACGACCTTGAGCATCCTTTCAAACCCGGCGAGGATGCGCTCGCCGTTCATTCCGTCCACTTCCACCGCCGGGTTCTTCTGCGGCAGGTGGAACTGCGACATGAGATAGAGACCGAAGAGGAACCTGTCGTCGTCGCTGCCTGACTCGCCCTCCAAGAGCCTCGGTGTCGTGCTGTCGTAGAACCGCAGCACCGAGTAGTCGCGCCTCATCGTCAGCGCTGTGGCCTTTCCGTCGAGCCGCACTTTGCGGCCCTTGATCGTAAACTCGTTGCGCAGCCCGTGCTCGTCTAGCGAGACGTTGGTAAACGTCTTCTCTCCGTCCTCGTGCCACAGTTCGCGCGCGCGGAACTCGCGGTCCACCCACTCGCGAGCGAGCCGGTGCGCCGCCGCTGAGAGCATCGAGAGTTCCCAAGGTTCGAAGTCGGCGTAGATGTCCTGGATGTGCTCGTCGATCTGTTGCTCGAGCATCTTCTGAGCGCTCTCTGCGTCCTGTTGCGTCGCGATGAGCGCCAGGCCCGGAAGTTCGCGCAGGCTTCTCATCAGTCTCCGACGAGCGGGCGCGAGTAGGCGCAGCCTGTAGCGGAACGCCGACTCGTAGGGGCACGTCAGGGCGGTCTCCAGTTCTTCAGGTGAAACTCCCGCTTCGAAGAACGGGCGCACCGCTTCGCGTGCCTCATCCATCGTGAGTTGCGGCGGCACCGTCGTCTCCCGTGGGCCGTCAAGCGCGCGGCGGAGTACTTCGTCGCCCGGCGCGACACAGTCTTCGATCAGTGGGGCGATGTGCGAGCGCGGACGCAGGCTCCTCGCGACCTTTCCGCCAAGTGCGCGGTCGAGTTCCTCCAGATAGAACGCAGGCACGTTGTCCCGGTCTCCTGCGGTCTCTGGATAACTGAACACGATCCGACGCCCCGCCGCAGAACAGATACGCACAAACTCGTCGCGCTCGGCGGTCGCCTTGTCGTGCGAGTCGGGCAGGCGCACGCCGCGCCCGACCAGTTCCGAGAGTTCGCGCCGCTCGTCGTCAAAGAGGATCGGGTCTTCCGACCGGCGACGAGGGAGCGTTCCTTCCAACATTCCCACGACGAACAGCACGTCGCAGTCGGTCAGGGAGGCTGTGTTCGAAACGAGCCGCGCGCCGTTCGGCGCGCCGTCCACGACGATCGTCTCCTCTTCCCAGAGCGCCCTCGCGGTCTCGACGAAGGCGCGCAGTCCGATCTCTGGCCGCTCCGTCCGGTCGTAGACCGACGCGTAGTTGGAGAGCGAGCCCTGCATCACCGTCTGTGCGCGCTTGTCGCGCTCCCACGTGCGCGGATCGGAGGTCGCTGCTATGTCGATCATGTTCGTGCCGCCGATCAAAGAGCGCAGCCGGTGCCACCAACCAGAGAGCGTCGTCCGTGCCGAGGACACTTCACCACGCCATGCCAGCACGTGCCGCAGCCACGCGAACTCGTCGCCCTGCGCTTCGGCCCACTCTGCAATTTGGCTCCACTGTTCTGAGCGCGCCTTGTAGGCCTCCTTCACGGCCTGCGTCAGCTCGCGGCGCTGCTCCAGGCCGACGTTGAAATAGGTCGACGCGGCGATCTTCGCGAGCGCGCGCACGTCGTCGCCGGCCAGCGCTTCCAAGGTGCGTAGCGAGAGGATCGCAAAACCGTTGGTGAGCAGCGGCGTCACCAGTGACGCGCTGAACATCAGTCCGAGCCGGTCGGCGGATGAAAAAAGCAGGGGCGCGTACGTCTCCGTGTCCCGCGCGAAGACGCAGAGGTTGTGCGGGTATCGCCCGTCCTTGATCTCCTGTAGGCACCCGCGCACCGCCCACTCCGCTTCGCTCAAGGGGTCCGCTGTGCTTACGACCTCTGCGGCGGGCCCATCGTCCGTGACGCCGTCGGTGAAGAGCGTCGAGTACCAGGGGTTTTCGCTCTTGAAGGGCTCGATCTTCACGCCGAGCCGCGCGGCCGTCCGGTGGCTGTTGGCGAAGAGCGCGTCGCTCCCCGGCACGCAGTCGAGCAGCACCGTGACGTCGACCTTGAACTGCAGGATCCACTTGAGTAACTTTTCGTAGGCGGGCCGTTCCTCGCCTCCAACGGCGACCACGAGTTTCTTGATCGGAAGGGAATCGATCGGTGGCACGTTTAGGCACGACTCGACGAGGTCGGTCGAGAACCGGCGGTTTCCGTCGTCCATCACGGCCCGCAGACGCTCGTCGATCTCTGCGATCGACCGCAGTTTTGCCGCGAGGCCCGGGCTCGAGTCCTCCGCAGCCGAGATCAGTTCCAGCGGTTCGATCCCCCAGTCACGAAGTTCGGCCAACCGGTCCATCACGATCGACGCCATGCCAGAAAAGCGCGAAGACTCCGCGAGCGGGGAGTCGCTGGAGATCTCTTTGCAGACGAGGCCGACCGCGGCTTCGGTCTGCCCCTTCGTCGCCAGCCGTCCCGTCTGCTCGCCGAGCATCGTCAGTAGGAGCGAGAGCAGTTTCCCGAAGGGCACGCTGTCCACTTCGCGCCCTTCGGGGAGCATCTGCGAGATCGCGCGCAGTTTTGCGTCGTCGAACGAGGTGAGGACGGCGCCGTTCTTGGCGTGTTGCGCGAGGGCCGCTCTCAGCCCCGGCCCCGCTGGGGGCACACCGATCGCCCGGAGTCGCCCGTCTGCCATAGTTGAAGAGTATTATGCCGCCGACCGAGCGCAGGGTCTGGACGACGGGGAGGAAGATCGCGGGAAACCTGCTCCCGCTGCTCCTTGCGTCTCCGCTGGCCTACGTGGCTGTTCGCGAGTTCGGGCGATCCGGTCCGAGCGCCAGAACTCTGTTGTGGGTCGTCGCGTTCTGCGCCGCTTCGTGGCTGCTCCTTGCCCTCCTCGGCCTGGTCGGCAACGGCTCGATGAAGAGGGAGGTCGGTCGCAGGCTGCACATCGAGCGACCCTTTGACCAGACGGAGCGCTACTTCGTGGGGTTTGCGCGGCCAGCGTTCCGCAGTGCGCTCGATCCGCACGAAGACGTCGGCTTTCTGATCTTCCACGACCACACGCTCGAGTTTTGGGGCACAGAGCGCAAGGCGTCGATCGATCGCAGCCACATCGTCGGCGTGCGGTTTCGCGCGAACACGCACACGCTCGTCGGCCTCGGCCGCTGGGTCAGCGTCGAGGCGGTCGTCGACGAGCGGCCTGTGCGGCTGCTCGTCGAGCCGCGCCACAAGGCGACCCTGCCCGGCAACCTCTTCTTCGGTCGGCGTCTTCGGGACCGGATTCGCGAGTGGCAGAATCAAGAAGGGCCCGCGGCTGATGCCACGGACCCGTCTTGAAGCGGTTTATCGAGTCAGAGGGCGTTGACCTTACCGAAGCAGGCCAAGCACCGCCTGAGGAGCAGAGTTCGCCTGAGCGAGCACTGAGAGACCGGACTGCTGAAGGATCTGCAGCCTCGTGAAGTTGGTCATCTCTTGCGCGACGTCGATGTCGCGGATCGATGACTCGGTCGCAGCGAGGTTCTCGCGGGCGACGCCGAGCGAACGGATGTTCGACTCAAGCGTGTTCCGCATGAACGACCCGATGTTTCCGCGGGTCTGCGAGACCCGGTCGATCGCGCTATCGATCGCCTTCATCGCGGCCTCGGAGCCAGACTGGGTCGTGATGTCCAGAGAGGCGATGCCAAGGCTGTTCGAAGACGTGTTGCCAAGCGAAAGGCTCGTCGTCTGACCGGCGAACGCGCCGATCTGGAACGTCGTCGAGCCGGCGGTAACGGCGGCGGCGTTCGAATACGTCGCGACCGCGTTGCCCGCAGTCGTCAGCGCGACCTTGTTGCCCGCTGAATCGGTCAGGGTCAGACCGTCGTTCCCGTTTTGGCCGCCCGTGAAGGTGACCGGGACGAGGGAGCCGACCGTGACTGCGGCGACCGCGTCGGTGCCGACTACGCTGACCGAACTGGCGGAGGACTCGATGATCCCCGCAGAGTCCGTCAGGTTGATCTTGAAGTTCGAACCATAGGAGTTCTGCGTCAACACGATCTGGCCGTTGGTGCCGTCGTTCGTGCCTGCAGCGGTGACTCCGGTCGTGGTCGACGCAGCGTTGATCTGGTTGACCACGTCGCCGAAGGTGTCGGTCGCTGCCACATTGAAGGTCGTTCCGTTGATCGAGAACGAGCCGGCGGTGCCGACCGCTGTGGCCAGGTAGGCCGCCAGCGTGGCGGAGGCCGTCGTCTTGGTGCCCGTATGGGTCGCCTGCGTCGCAGCGGTGGTGACGTCGACCGTCACGCCTCCGTCAGCGGTGATCGGCTGTGAACCGACCGTGCCACCAAGATAGATGCTG
>DATLWQ010000085.1:0-3868 GCA_035576225.1 Fimbriimonadaceae bacterium
ATGAGGTTCGTCCGGCTCTCAGCCCCGCCCGAGTAACATCTCCGCGTGCGCGAAGTGCTGGCCGAGTTCTCCCGGCTACTGTCGATCCCGACGACGGTGGCCCACACCGAAGGCCGTGAGGAGTGCGCCCGCCTTATCGCCGCCATGCTGTCAAAGCGCGGCTTTGCGACGCGCTTGGTCGAGGCGCCCGGTGCCGCGCCGCTGGTAGTGGGGAAGTTGGACGCAGGCGCAGATCGCACGCTCGCCCTCTATTGCCACTACGACGCCCAGCCGGTCGACCAGCCCGATTGGCTGAACGACCCGTGGACGCCGACGCTCTACGACGGCGTTGCCGAAAACGGCGCATTGCGCGTCCGACCCGACGACGTCAAGGACTGGACGGCGCACGACTATCGCGTCTACGCCCGTAGCACCAGCGACGACAAGGCACCCGTCCAGGTCCTCTGTTCGGCGCTCGACAAGTTAGGAGCAGCACCAGCAGTCAATCTTCTCTTCGTAGTCGAAGGTGAAGAGGAGTGCGGCTCCCCCAACTTCCGACAACTGCTTACACAAGTGCCAGAGACCGACGACGTCCTCGGCTGGTTGATCCTCGATGGGCCGGTTCACCCCTCACGCAGGCAACAAGTCATCTTCGGTGCGCGCGGCGTCGTGACGTTGCAAATGACAATCTACGGACCGACTCGCACGCTCCACAGCGGCCACTACGGCAACTTCGTCCCGAACCCCGCGATGCGCCTCGTCCACCTCATCGCCTCGATGCGCGACCCACTGGGGCACGTCACGGTCGAAGGGTTCGGTGACGCCGTCGCCGTGCTCGGCGACGAGGAAAAACAGGCGTTCGCAAAGTTGCCGGATATCGGCGGCGAGATGCTCGCAGCGGTCAACGTACACGGCCCCGAGGACGGTTCGTCCTCGTTCGCGGAGGCGGTCGCCCGACCTGCCATCAACCTGCACGGCATCCAGGCCGGCCACGTACAGCAGGAGGCGACCAACGCGATCATGCAGACCGCGCGTTCGTCGATGGATATCCGCCTCGTTCCTGACCAGACCGTCGCGGATGTGCAAAGAGCGGTCACCGAGCACGTCAAGAGGCAGGGCTTCCACGTCATCGAACGCGAGCCAACGCCCGAAGAACTCCGAAGCAACGAAAAAGTCGTCCGCATGCAGTGGGGAAGCGGCTACGAGCCAGCCCGCACCCCGCTCAGTTCCGAGTTTGCCCGAGCCCTCATCAAAGCGGTCGGCACAGACGTGCTCGTCAATCCGATGCTCGGCGGCAGCGTCCCGATCCGCAAGATCGTGTCGCAGTCGGACGTTCCAGTAGCGATCCTCCCGATCGCCAACCACGACAACAACCAGCACGGCGCCAACGAAAATATCCGCATTGCGAACCTTAGCGATGGCATCGAAACCTATGCGAGACTTCTCTCTTCGTTCAGTTAAGAAAAGCGCGAGTCCACTCAGGCTTCTCGTGTTCGGGCTCGCCCTCGCGGCGGCAGCGCTATCCCACGCGCAAGAGAGTCTCGCACTCCCAAAGGACCTCGAGGCGCGGTGCGACAAGATCTTCGCCGCGTGGGACCGCAAGGACGGGCCCGGCGGAGTCGTGGCCGTCATGCAAGGCGACGACGTCGTCTTCAAGAAGGCCTATGGACTGGCGAACCTTGAAAACAGTGTGCCGAACACCACCGACACCCTGTTCGACATCGGTAGCATCAGCAAGCAGTTCACGGCCATGTGCCTGCTTCTGCTGCAGGAGGACGGACTCCTCTCCATCGACGACCCAGTCTCCAAATATCTGCCTGGCTTCGATGGTCTCGCTGAGCACAAGGTGACCATCCGTGACCTTCTCACGCACTCGAGCGGTCTTCGCGACATGTTCGTTCTCATGTTGCTCTCGGGCGAACGCCAGTACACGGACGCCGAGGTGCTCGATGTCCTGAAGCGTCAAAGGACCTTCAACTTCGATCGCGACACGCAGTTCATGTACAGCAATTCCGGATACTTCCTGGCTGCGCAGATCGTCGAGGCCGTCTCAAAGAAGCCGCTCTCCGTCTTCGCAAAGGAAAGGATCTTCGATCCGCTTGGAATGGACTCGACGCAGATCAAAGACAGGGCAGGCATGGTCATTCCCGACGTTGCCGACAGTTACGTCAAGTCGGGCAAGACCTGGATCAGGGACGACAAGAACGTCACTGCGGTCGGCGCGAGCGGAGTACAGACATGCATCGCCGACATGGCGAAGTGGGTCGCGAACTTCCGTCACAACAAACTCGGCAAGGGCGACCAGCATCTCATCGAGGAGATGCAACAGCCGCACATCCTGTCCGACGGAAAGGACTCGCACTACGGGCTTGGCCTCATCATCACTGACCTCGGGGGCGTCAGGCAGGTCCAGCACTCGGGTGGATGGGAGGCCTATCGCTCGATGGTCAGCCGCTTCCCCGACTATGACCTCGCCATCATCACCTT
Source organism: Fimbriimonadaceae bacterium (assembly GCA_035576225.1). Lineage (GTDB taxonomy): Bacteria > Armatimonadota > Fimbriimonadia > Fimbriimonadales > Fimbriimonadaceae > JADFMN01. The sequence continues at coordinate 2,467 of DATLWQ010000085.1, forward strand.
CGGCAACGGCGGCTCCCTATTGCCACTCAACGGGAACAACGCACTAGCGAAAGAACTCTTGGCGGACAAGATGGAGCCTGCAAAGCCCGAACGTCCAGCAGTCGCGTTGCCAGAAGCGGACCTCCAAGGGCTCGTTGGCACCTACCAGTTGAATTCGGACAAGGTCGCAGTCGTTACAAGGCTCAAGCAGCGCCTCTTCATCCAAGTCACCGGCCAGGCGAGGTTCGAGGTCTTCGCCGCCAAAAAGGACGACTTCTTCTACCGGAACATCCCAGCGGAGGTCGTCTTCGAGCGTGACACCGACGACAAAGTGACGTCCGCCACGATCACGCAGAACGACGTCGCATACAAGATGCCCCGCATCGACCCGTACGTCCCGACCGATGACTACCTGGACAGCCTATCAGGCACCTACCACAGCGACGAACTCAACGCAACCATCGAACTCGTCAAAAGCGGCAAGAGCCTGGTCGCCAAGGTGAAGGGCTACAGGTCGCTCGCTTTGGCCTTCCACCTCAAGGACCACGCCCGCTCAGGGGCGTGGTCCTTCGACTTCGACCGCGACGAGAAGGGCAGTGTCACCGCGTTCCGCATAGGCACCAACCGGGCGATCAACATGGTCTACAAACGCATCGAACAACACGGTTCCGACTCAGAAGAATGGTGGGTCGGCCTCGGAGCGCGGGCATTCAGCCCGCACCGCGGTTCGCGAGCCTTCAGGCTCGCAAGAGCGCTTCTCTCCACCCAGGAATGGAGGGTCGGCCTCCTGGACGACCTCATATCAAACTCAAGATAGGCTGCACCTCCCGCCATCGGTCCCACCCATCCCGATTCCGTGGTATAAATAGTTCAATGAACGTTGAATCAACGAACCATGCGGAGAAGATGGCTGCCATGTTCAGGGCGCTCGGCGACCCCACGAGGCTCCAGATCGTGGGCTACCTCATGTGCTGCCCGGAGTTCGTCGTCATGGACGAGAGCGGCGGGCGCAAGGAGATCGGCGCCTCCATAGGCGACGTCTGCTGCCGAATCGAGGGCACACAGAAGGTCACTTCCCGCATCTCCCACCACGTCAAGGAACTGCGGATCGCAGGAGTCATCGACGTAGAAAGGCGTGGGCGGTTCATGGTCTGTCGGATCAACGATGACGCAGCGCGCGCGATAGGCGAGTTCGCTGGCTCCCTCTGCTCGTGCTGCACGGAGAAGAAATGAAACTCAACGAAACGCACAAGATGGTGCAAGAACGGTACGCCGCCGCCGCAAAGGCGGGCAACGGCGACTGCTGCAACGGAAGTTGTGATTGCGAAGATCCGGTTACGCGCGGCCTCTACACCGCTGACGAGACGACCGGCCTTCCCGCCGACGCCGTCAACCTGTCACTTGGGTGCGGAAACCCGACCGC
>DATLWQ010000086.1:0-6188 GCA_035576225.1 Fimbriimonadaceae bacterium
AGGAGTTCTGCGTCAGGACGATCTGGCCGTTGGTGCAGTCGTTCGTACCCGCAGCGGTGACTCCGGTCGTGGTCGACGCGGCGTTGATCTGGTTGATCACGTCGCCGAAGGTGTCGGTCGAAGCCACATTGAAGGTCGTTCCGTTGATCGAGAACGAACCATCGGTGCCGACCGCGGTGCCTAGGTAGGCCGCCAGCGTGGCGGAGGCAGTCGTCTTGGTGCCCGTGTGGGTCGCCTGCGTCGCGGCTGTGGTGACGTCGACCGTCACGCCTCCGTCAGCGGTGATCGGCTGTGAACCGACCGTGCCACCAAGATAGATGCTGTCGATGTGCGTGCCGTCTACGACGTTCGCCTGGACGCCCGAACTACCGTCGAGGAGCTTCTTCGTTCCGAACTGGGAGTTCGTCGAGATGCGGTCGATCGACGACAAGATCGAACTGAGCTGGCTCTGGTTGGCCTGCAGCTGAGAACTGTCGAGCGTTCCGGAGTAAGCAACGGCGAGAGCCCGCGCGTCGCGGAGCAGTTGGTTGACTTCGTCGAGGGCGCCTTCGGCGGTCTTCGAGAAGTTGACGGCGTCCTGGTTGTTCCTGAGCGCCTGGTCCATGCCAGAGATCTGTGCACGGAACTTTTCGGAGGCGATCAGACCGGACGGGTCGTCACCGGCGTTGTTGATGCGGAGACCCGTCGAGAGCCGGGTGACCGACTGCGCCAGCAAGTCGCCCGTCATGGACAAGTTGCGCGACGCGTTCATCGCGGAAATGTTGGTGTTGATTCTAAACGACATTTTCTTCCTTGAACGTTCTAGAGTTTTTTGGACGCGGCGTTAAACGCACGAGTCATCCTGACTTGCGTCCATGTGATCAGAATTGGCACCCCCCGTGAACTTGATCCTGTGACGATTACCAGGGTCTTTGAATGCTAGTAGTTGTGCGGGCATTCAGTTGAGCCTGCGAAGCGAAGGTCTCCGGTATATTTGACAGGATGACGCTAGGTGAGTTCCTCGCCGAGACGAAGCAGGCGATCTTCGCCGATCTGTCTTCTGGCGCACCGCCGCGCGTCGGCCGCTTCGACCCGGCGGCGCTTGCGGACCTCCAGTCAAAGGGTCACGTGCAGATCGGCACCAACGTGCTCGCGCCGAACCGCATTCTCTTCGAGTTCGTGTACGGGCCCGCCGATGCGCCGTCCGTCTTTACGGTGGAGGTCGACCCTCCGGAGCGCATCGTCCGCATGCCCGTTCCGGAGTGGGTCGTCGAGTCCGTCTGGCAGGGCGAGGTGGACGGCAGTTACCACTTCGAGTCGCACGCCTACGCTCTCCTCGAGGCCTTTACCGCGAGCCTAGATCCAGAAGAGAACGCCAGGCGCTTCAAGGGGAGGATGCCTACGGGACGTCACTGACCCTAAAGGTACATTCTCGCGGATGACGAAGATACTCGCGACGTGGGAGAGACCGGGCAAGGTGGCCGTGGAGGCCGCCGGCAAGGACTACGAGTGCGGCAGACCCATGGCCAGGTGCTTGGAGGCCGGGCTCACCGCGACCGAGGAGGACCCCCAGTTCGTTGCGATCGGTCGGGGCGCCCTGCCCAACGCCGACGGGGAGATCGAACTCGACGCGAGCATCATGGACGGACGCGACCTCAACTGCGGCGCGGTCTGCGCCCTGCGCGGAATCCTTCCGGCGATCAAGGTCGCGCGCCTCGTGATGGAGCGCACCCCGCACAACCTCCTCGCGGGCGACCAGGCGCGCCGCTTCGCGATCAAGTGCGGCATGCGTCCGCAGAACCTGATGACCGCCCAGTCGGTCGACCACTACAACATGTATCTCGATTCGCCTGAGCGCGCGAAGGCGTACATCCACACGCTCGACGACAACCCGCCCGACACCGTCACGATGCTCGGGATCGAAGAAGGCCCCCACTTCGTCGCGGCGAGTTCGACGAGCGGCCTCGGCTACAAACTTCCGGGCCGCGTCGGCGACTCACCCATCGTAGGCGCCGGCATCTACGCGGACGACGAGGCTGGCGCCGCGGGAGCGACCGGCTGGGGCGAGGACCTGTGGAAGTCGTGCGTCTCGGTCCGCGCGGTCGACGCCATGCGCTCTGGGATGAGCGCGCAGCAGGCGTGCACACACGTTATTAATGAGATGGTCCGGCGCAGGCCGGACACGGCCGACCGCCACTCGGTCGTGTTCGCCATCGACCGCGACGGCGGTCACGGGGTCGGCGTCATCGGCAAAAAGTTCGATCTATGGATTTATGCAGACGGTAAGGTGAGTATGGAGACGTACGAGCCTTCCTAGCAAAAGATGGCAAACCTGATCGGAACTGCGGGCCATGTCGACCACGGCAAGACGACACTGATCCGCGCACTGACCGGCATCGATACGGACCGACTGCCCGAAGAGAAGAAGCGCGGGCTCACCATCGACGTCGGATTCGCGTACGTCGACCTGCCTGAGGTCGGCCGCGCGAGCATCGTCGACGTCCCTGGCCACGAGCGCTTCCTCACCAACATGCTCGTCGGCGCGCAAGGCATCGACGTCGCGCTGCTCTGCGTCGCAGCCGACGAGTCTGTCATGCCGCAGACGGTCGAACACTTCCAGATCCTCGAACTTCTCCCCGTCGAGCGTATGGTCGTCGCACTCACGCGCTCAGACCTGGTCGATGCGGAGACTCTCGAATTTGCGCGCGCAGAGGTCGATGAACTGCTCGCGCCGACGCGCTTCAAAGGGTCGCCGATCGTCGCGGTCTCCGCGCCGCAGGGCAAAGGGCTCGATGAACTCAAGACGCGGCTCGTCGACGCGATCAAGGCGCGCGACCTCGAAGCGGCCGGCCCGTGGTATCTGCCGATCGACCGCGTCTTTGGCGTCAAGGGCCACGGCGTCGTCGTCACAGGCACAATGGCGCAGGGCGAAGTGACCGAAGGCTGCCAGGCGGTGCTGATGCCGGAAGGGAAGTCGGTCCGCGTGCGCAGCATCCAGAGCCACGAGGTCGCGTCATCGACAAGCGTCAAGGGCAAGCGCACCGCGCTCAACCTCGGCGGGGTCAAAGAGGAAGAGGTGCGCCGCGGCCAAATGGTCGGTACTCCTGGAGTCGTTTTTTCGACCAAGGTGATGGACGCCAAGGTGCGATGGCTCAAACCTGTGCGACACAGCGCGCGCGTGCGCGTCTCGGTCGGCGCGGACGAGGCGATAGCGCGCGCGTTCCTCAACGACGAAGACCCGGCGCTGGTCCAACTACGGTTCGAGCGGCCCGTCGCGGTCGCGACTGGACAGCCGGTCATCGTGCGCAAGTATTCGCCCCCCACGCTGCTCGGCGGCGGCAGGGTCACCGTCCCAGAGGCGACAGTCAGGCGCAAGAGCGAACACGTCATGCAGGTCGACGAGGGCTTGGACACCGAGGCGGCGGTCCTCCAGGCGGTCGAGAACACGCAGGGAGGCGCACACACCGACGAAGTGTGTCGCGCGGTGGGGAAGTCCGCCCAGGCGCTCGGCGACGTCTTTGAATCGCTCAAGTCCTCGGGTCGGCTCTATGGGTTTGCCGGACTGTGGATGACGGAGGGCCAGTTCCGACAGTCTTCGGAGAAGTATCTCAAAGCGCTCGGAGATCTGCACGAAGCGAACCCCACCGTGCTCGTGCAACCGCGCGAAGCGCCGCTGAAGAAGGCGGGCATCCGCTGGGCGGGCAAACCGCTCGACCGCATCATCACTGCGCTCGTCGAGCGCGGCGACCTGCGCGCCACCGGCACCAACGTCGCACTTGCTGACTTCCGCGTCAAGTTTTCAGACAAACAGCGCCAGATGCTCGACCGCGTGAAGGCAGAACTCGAATCGAACGGGTTTTCTCCGCCCTCCACCCAGCAGATCGCCGACAGCCTGCACGTTCCGCCGCAGGCGGTCGAGGAGATCGTGCGGGTCGGCGTCTCGGCCGGTGAGATCGTCCGGATCGAGGACAACATCTTCTTCTCGCAGGAGATGCTGGACAAGATCGTCGAGCGTCTCAACGAGACGTTTACCGGCAAGTCGTTCACTGCGTCCGAGTTCCGCGAAGCGATGGAGACCTCACGCAAATACGCCATCCCGCTCCTAGAGAGCCTAGACTCGAAGGGAGTAACAAAGAGGATGGGCGACTCGCGCGTCCTCGTCGGCCGCTAGCCGATGTGCAAAAGAGCCTCTTCCAGCGAAGGCTCCTTGATCACGACCGACTTCACGACGCCATAGCCCGCTGTGAGCAGCCGCGCCGCGACCTCCTGCCCTTCTTCGGCCTGTAGCACCAGTCGACGTCCACTGACGCGGACGCTGGTCACGAACGGCTCGACCATCGTCGTGACGGTGCTCAGGTCGTCTGCCTCGACGATGATCTCGGTCGGTTCGAGCGACCGTGCCAGCGCGTCGGCGCGCCCCGCGTACTTGACCTGTCCCTCCTTTAGCACGATCAGGTTGCCGACCCTCTCGGCGAGTTCCGGCCTGTTCGTCACGATGATGAACGCCGTCCCTTCCTCGGCGAGCAGAAAGATCTCCTCGAACGCGCCGTCCAGCGCCCAAGGGTCGAGGAGGTCGAGGTGCCCGTCGATCAAGACGAGGTCTGAGTCCGAGAGCAGCACCGGTAGCAGGTCGCAAGCGACCACCATCCCCTGCGTCAGTTTCCCCAAGGCGACGTTGCGCGCGTCCCACAGACCGAGCGCCGCCAGCGCGTCGGCGATTCGCCGCTTGTTCTTGCTGCTCGCGCTCGCCTTCGCGACGCCGAACGGCGTCTGCCGTGCCTTGCCAGTGCTGAAGGAGGCCATCAGCGCCGCGCCCTGAAGTTCTGCCGTGCCGCACGCCGGTTTCTCGTCCCCCATGATCGTGTCGAGAAAGAGAGTCTTGCCTGAGCCGGCCTTGCCCATGACCGCGTAGACGTCGCCCGTGTGAAGTTCCAGGTTGAGCAGTTCGCCTTCGTTCGCGAGCGAAAATTTGTCGAGCAGCAGGACGGGCTTCGACTTCACCTTTAACCAAGCACCATCAGTTCTTTCGGGAAGTGCGTGAGGATCTCTGGGCCTTTGTCCGTGACGTGCACGTCGTCCTCGATCCGCACCCCGCCGAACCCCTCGATGTACACGCCTGGCTCGATCGTCCACACCTGGCCGGCCGCGATCGTGTCCTTTGAGTTCGGCCCGAGCCCGCCGAAGTCGTGCACCGCGCGCCCCAGTCCGTGGCCGAGGCCGTGGCCGAAGAACTTAGCGAGGCCCTTCTCGTCCAGAATCTCGCGCGCCAGTTTGTCGGGGTCCGCAGCGGCTGAACCGACCTTGAGCGCGTCGACCGCAGCGACCTGCGCCTTCAGCACCTGGCCGTACACTTCCTTGTGGCGATCGCTCGCCTCGCCGATCACGAAGGTCCGCGTGATGTCGCTGCAATAGCCGTCCTTCTTTGCGCCTAGGTCCAGCGTGACAAAGTCGCCGACTTCCAGTTTCTTCTCGGTTGCCTGGCCGTGCGGACGTGCGCTGTTCTCGCCGCTGACGACGATCGGGTGGAAGGCGATCTCCGCGCCGCTTCGACGGATGAAGAACTCAAGGTCGAGTTGCACGTCGTACTCGCTCACGCCCGGCTGCATCATCCGCGTCAGATGCTGCAGGCACGCGTCGGTGACCTTGCACGCCTCCTTGATCTTCTCGACCTCTTCCGGCGTCTTGCTCATGCGCAAGGGCTTGAGCAGGTCGGGCGAGGCAGTCCACTCGACCGACGAAATCTTATCGGTCCAGTTCTTCCAGGTCGCGTAAGTCACCGAGGTCTCAAAAGCGAGGTTCTTTACTCCGAGCCGCTCCAGATTCTCCGTCAGGAACTCTTCGAACGTCTTCGGACGTTGGAACCACACGACTTCCAGACCGTCCACCTCTTGCTTCGCCTGGATCGTGTAGCGGCTGTCCGTGATGAACACCGCCTCGTCCGGCGTCACGATCGCGTAGCCCGAGGACCCAGTAAAACCCGTCAACCACTGCACGTTCAGGTTGTCGCTGACGAAGAGCGCCGGCACGCCCTCCACCGCCATGCGATCACGGAGGCGCTGTAGATACGTATTCATACCGTCGACTGCTCCAGGTGCCGGATCGCGCGCAGCCCCAGCATGTACCCCTCGCTGCCGAACCCGGCGATGGTGCCGACGCAGACCGGCGCGATCACGCTCTTCGACCGGAACTCCTCGCGCGCGTGCACGTTC
>DATLWQ010000087.1:0-2621 GCA_035576225.1 Fimbriimonadaceae bacterium
AGTGGCGCCATCACTTCCGGACTCGGCTACGTCGTGTGGTATCACGCGCTGCAGGGCCTCACGGCGACGAGGGCTGCCGTGGTGCAACTCGCCGTGCCGATCTTCGTCGCGGTAGGCGGCGTGGTCTTTATTCGTGAGAGCATGACCCTCACACTGGCTATTTCGGGAGTGCTGATCCTTGGCGGCATCGGGATCGTCGTGTTCGGCAAAAGCCATCGGTAACTGCGGTCAGTAGAGGGCTAGTTCCGACGGGCGTGGTGCTCCGTCGTTTTTTCGGAGCCAGTCGGCGTGGTGTTTGCGGCCCGTCTGGTCGAGGCGGTCGAGGTAGTTCGCCCACTCTTGCGACCTGTGGTTTGCGTGGAGCGGCCCGCCTTCATCCATCACGACATCGAACGGGTCGCCGAGCGGGCAGCCACTCGTCTGTTCGGCGAACCACTCTTTCATTTTTGGGGCGCGCTCTTTGACGACTTCTGGGTCTTCGCTGGCGATGTTGTTCGTTTCGTGCGGGTCGCTCGCGAGATCGAAGAGCATCCATTCGGAGAAGTCTTTTAGTCCGGTGTGGACCGTGTGGATGAGGATCTTGGCGCCCCATCGCAGCGAGCGCTGCAGGCTCCACGCGCCGTTGCTGAGATACACCTCGATGCGCCCTTCGTCTTTGCCTTGAAACGCGCCGCGCATCGACCGACCTTGCCATCCTGCTTCTTCAGTTTTGCCGCCTGCGAGGTCGATGATCGTCGCGGCGAGGTCGAGGTGGTACCAAAGGCCGCCGACCTTCGAGGGCTTTGTCACACCGGGCCAGCGAACGATGCACGGGATGTGGTTGGTGAACTCGTCGGCGGTCTGGTGGTCACCCCAGACGTTCAGTTCGCCGAGGTTTTCGCCGTGGTCTGCCGCGACGATCACTGCGGTCTCATCGAGCACGCCTTGGCCATCGAGGATCTCAAGCAGGCGACCGACGTACGAGTCGGCGTAGAGCACGCCCGCGTCGTAGCCGTCGAAGTGCGCCTTCGCGTCGTCGAGGTTCTTGATTTCGCCTCGGCCCCAGCGCCAGATATCTGGAAGACGATTGGAGTTGCCGGGCACTTCTCTTGCGCTGTGCAGTCCGTACGACGTTCTTTGCCTGTCGATGATCTCCTGCGTCACCCAGTCGGGCGGAGCGTCGTCTTTGAACGGGCTTCCGAACGACTCGGGGGTGTCGTACGGTGTGTGCGGATCCCACATGTTCACGTGAAGGAACCAGTCGTCCTTTTCGCCGTTGCGCTTTAGCCAGTCAGAGGCGGGGACGAAGATCTCGTCGGCGTTCTCCAGCCCGCCTCGGCCCGTGTCGTAAGTCTCGTGGAACCCCCAGACGACCTGGTACGCAGAGTGGCGCCGCGGGAACGGACTGACGCTCGCCGTGTGGTCGCCCGCCCTTGTGAGGAGGGAGGCGAGGCTGCTTTCGGCGATGCGCGAGCGGAAGTCGCGGTCAGCGCCCTGCACGGGCACGTCCGCGCACAGTCCGCCGTGGTTCACGACGCCCGAGCGCGAGCCGAACTGCCCGCCGAAGAACCCCGTGCGACTAGGAAGGCACGGCGTATCGGAGGCGTACACGCGCTGCACGACCGCTCCCTGCGCGGCGAGCGCGTCGATGTTCGGCGATGTCTTGCGGTGGTAGCCGTAGCAGCCGAGGTGGTCGGGGCGGAGCGAGTCGATGTCGATATACAGGATGCGCACGCGCTCACGCTACCCGAGGGCGGAACTGAGCACCACCCACGCGCCCATCGCTAGCACGAAGTAGCCGAACCCCTTCTTGAGGCCACCGGCGGAAACGCGCTTGCGTGCAAACGTGCCGACGAACATTCCGCCGACTGCGATCACCATGACCAAGCCGACGAGCCGCCAGTCGTACTTCGGCCAGAGCGCGGTGTCGCCGAGGAAGCCGACGAGCGAGTTTGCCGCGATGACTGCGAGCGACGTGCCGACCGCCTGCTTCATCGGGAGTTTGGCGAAGAAGTGCAGCGCGGGGACGATGAGGAACCCTCCGCCCGCGCCGGTCAGACCAGTCACGACGCCGACTAGCGCGCCGCGCACGGAGAGCATGACCGGGTCGACGTGACCTTCCGGTTCGTCCCCCGACCGAGAGCGGATCATCGCGATCGACGCGACGAGCATCAGCGCGCCGAAGAGCAGAAGCACGGCGGTGTCTTTGGTGATCGGGCCGAGTTGTTGAGGCACCATCGGCATCACGATCTTGCGCACGACGTACACGAACACAAGCGCGGGCAGCGCAAACCAGAGCGCGGTCTTGACCACGACCTCCTTTCGCTGGGCGGCGAGCACCGCGCCGACCGACGCCGTCGAGCCGACGATGAGGAGCGAGTAGCCGGTCGCCATGGTCGCGCCAACGCCGAAGAGGAAGGTCAGTACCGGGACGGTGAGGATCGAGCCGCCGCCACCGATCAGGCCGAGGCTGAGGCCGATGAGTAGGGACGCGAGATAGCCGAGGACTTCGATGACTGGACTCCGTTATTGGGTGGCTCTAGTAAGGAGCCACGCCTTTGACCGGAGGTTGCCGTCTGTAGTCCGGTTGGCCCGAGCGCCTCGCCCCTTATGCGCCTCGCGCATCGCAATCCTTCTCTACG
>DATLWQ010000088.1:0-2158 GCA_035576225.1 Fimbriimonadaceae bacterium
GTAACTGCGCGGCACGAGTTCGCCCAATACGACGTTCACGGCGACGACCGGGATCGCCAGGATCAGCATTGCGAGGAAGATCGCCTCGCCCTGCCCCATGCCTGCGAACGCTGGCCACACGGTCTTGAGCCACTCCGAGAGACCGACCGCAGGAAGCACCGTCAGCGCGACGATCCACGCGCGCATCGTCATCGAGCCCAGCGAGCACGCGGCGACGAAGCTCGCCTTGCGCTGCAGCATGTCCGCGACCGCCGCCTGCCCCTCGGAGTCGCCAGACTCTAAGAACTTCGTGTGCGACGGGCGCAGGACCTCGATCGCCGTCTCGCTCGCGACGAACAGCCCGTTGAGGAGCACGAATACGAGCAGCGCGATGACGAACTCGACGATGCGGGTCGGCGAGGGCACGGTGCTCTCGGCCAGAGCCCGGCCTGCCATGAACAGCCCGGCAGTCATGAGGCTGGTGGCGAGGACCCCGGCGAGCGCGCTGCCCGCCTGTGGCCCCCGCGGCCTACGTGGGTAAGGGTCGCTGTTCATCGATTGGCTACTTAGGCATTATGCCAAAAAGAAGGACCGCCAGCACCGCCCCCACGGTGGCTCCGAGCGTGAGTTCGAACACGGAGTGGATTTTCGCCTCGTACCGGCTCTGGGCCACCAGGCACGCCAGGAGGATGGCGATCGCCGGAACCATCACCTGATCGGTCAGGAAGAACAGCGACGTGGCCAGGAAGAACCCGATCGCCGCGTGCCCGCTCACGAGCCCGCCGCGCAGCACCTGCCCGTGCTTGCCCAGCCCCTTGCCGATGATCACGATGATCAGCACGATCACGATCCCGGCGATGTGACGGAAGATCACCGGCACCCCGATCTCGTGCGTCGTCAGGTTCACGCGGATGCGCTCCCACTGGTCGTCGCCGAGCGCGATCATCGCGCCGACGACGATCGCCATGATCGTCGTGACCAGCACTGCGCCGGCCGAGATGTCCTTCGCGAACTTCGCCAGCGGGTGGTAGGTGGGAGAGACCAGGTCGACAACCGCCTCGATCGCACTGTTGAACATCTCCGCAACGAGCACGAACGTCACCATGAAGAGCAGCACGAGGATCTCCCTGATCCTCATGTTCAGCATGAGCGCGCCGAGCACCACGACCAGCGTCACATAGAGGTGCACGCGCATGTGCCGCTGAGTCCGGAACGTGTGGACGATGCCGTTGAACGCGACGCGGAACGGCCCACCTAAGTCCTTGGTCGCCACTACGCCGTCCCCCCGTGCGGCTGCGACGCCCAGCCCTCGTCGCAGGCCAGACCGAGCGCAGACGCCGCCTCGTTCATCATGTGCGACATCTTTCCACGCTCTTCTTCCGTCTCATCGTCGTATCCCGCAAGGTGCAGCCCGCCATGGATCACCAGCATCGCGGCCTCTTCTTCGATAGGGACGCCCCGGGACTCCGCGCCGCGTCGCGCAAAGTCCATGGAAACGGCGATGTCGCCGACCTGCCCCTCCAGCCCGTCCGGTGCAGGGAAGGTCAGCACGTCCGTCGCCTCGTCCACGCCTCGGAACCGCTGGTTGAGCCTGCGCATTTCGCCGTCGTCCGTCAAGAGCACGCTGACCTCGCCCTCCGGCACACCGTGGCGCTCCAGCACGAACTCGAGGGCGCGCTCGAGGTCTTCAAGCCTCAATCGCTCTTGCGATGCGTTCTGAATCGCTGTCTTGTGCCGCTTTGCCATCCGGTCCGCGCTCTTGTCCAGGATACGCCACGCGGTCGTGCCTCAGCGCCCCCAGAGTGTGGATGAACGAGTCCGTCACCGTCCTCAGGTCTTGGAAAGTGAGGTCGCACTCGTCCAATTGGCCGTCCTGGCGCGAGTTTTCGATCAGTCCCCGCACCGTCTGCTCCAGCCTTTCGCGGCTTCTTACTGTGCGGCTTGCCGCCTCGATCATGTCCGCCAAGTGCAGGATCGCCGTCTCACGGCTCTGCGGTTTCGGGCCACCGTAGCGGAACTTCTCTTCCAGTTCTTGCCCCGACTCCGCTCCTTCTTTGACCGCGCGGTGGTAGAAGTACGAGATCAGGCTCGTGCCGTGGTGCTCCTTGATGCCGTCCACGACGGCCCTCGGCAGTCTCGCCTCGTGCGCCATCTCGACCCCGTCTTTGACGTGCGCGGC
>DATLWQ010000089.1:0-2070 GCA_035576225.1 Fimbriimonadaceae bacterium
GATCCTCGCCTCATAGATCGCTGCGAGGTAGCCGTCGAGAAATGGAGCGTAGGCTTCCTGCAGTTCCATCGGGAGCATGTTCACGAGGGCGTCGATTCCGTCGATGCGGTCCTTCGAGCGGCCGACCATCATGGCCGCATAGGCGAGCATCTGGTGGTTGTGAGCCATGTAGATGAGATAGAAGCCCTGCTCGGGGCGCTTTGCGAAGTACGCCTCGTCGGCGGCGATGGCCTTCTCGTTGGTCGTGATCGCGCCGTCCCAGTCTCCTGTTCGGACGTAGGTGTGGGAGGGCATGTGGACCATGTGCCCCATTCCCGGCTCGAGGTCCGCGATCGCGTGCGCCGCGTAGAGCCCGTCTTCAGGGTGGGCTGAGGACTCGGTCGAGTGGATCGTCAGGTGCAGCGCGAGCGGGTGCTTGTTATCGAGTTTGAGGACGTCGTTCAGGATCTGTCTGATCTCGGGCGTCCATGGCCTGGGCGCGCCCTCGTGCGTCCACAGGTCCCACGGGTGGAGGTCCATCAGCGATTCGGCGGTCAGAGCCCCGATGTCTGTGTCCTTGGGGTGAGCCGACCAGACGCCGCGCATAGCCTGCGCATAGGCCTTGTCGAGCGGGCCGCGTGGAGCGCTGGGGTCCTTCGAGTAGCGTTTTAGTTGGGCAGAGACGAGGTCTCGCTCGACGCCCGACTTCCCTTTCAGGATCGCATCTGCCTTTTGGATCGCCTCGTACGCCTTGGTGGCGGCTTCCGGCTCTACCGTCGGGTTGTTGATGTTGGGTCCGAGGGCCGTGGCGATGCCCCAATAGGCCATTGCGCAGTTCGGATCGACGCGCGCCGCCTCCTGGAAGGACCTGACGGCCTCGTCGTGGTTGAAAGCGAACATGAAGGCGAGACCCTGGTTGAACCAACGCTGGGCGAGGGGGCTCGATGTCGCCACTTGGCGCGTATGCGAACCGGTGCCGTCGAAGAACATTGGCTTTGGCGCGTCCTGGGTTCGGCCGAGCGCCATGCTGAGAGCGATGAGTGTTGCGATCATTTGCAGAAGACCTCTGAGCGTTGGATGTTCGTCGCAATTCTGAACCAAATGTCACGGGTGATACAATCGTGCGATGCAGAGAGGGCGAATCTTTCTTTGTGCGGTCGGGCTTTTGGCTCTGGCCTCCATCGTGCTACCTTGCTGCCTGGCCTTTCCGGCAAAGAGCCCGATGAGCCTGGTGGACGAGAAGGCGGTGATCGTCTGGAACCCCGACACCAAGGAGGAGCACTTCATCCGGCAGGCGGCGTTTGACGGCTCGGCCAAGAACTTCGGGTTCATCGTCCCGGCTCCCACGCTCCCGAAGGTCGCCGCGGTGGACGGGAGCGTGTTCTCGACGCTCGACGACTTCGTGCAGGCGAACAACTCGCCCTCCAACGGGATCGGCTGTGGACAGAGCCGGACAGACTCTGCGACCACCGCGGGAGGTGTCGACGTCGTGGACCAATACATGGTCGGCGACTACGAGGCCACGATCCTGAAGGCGACCGACGGCAAGTCGATGAGCGAGTGGCTGGAGAAGAACGGCTACAGCACAAGGGACGCCATGACGAAGTGGCTCGACCACTACGCGCAGATGGGCTGGTTCTTTGCTGCGCTCAAGTTCGTGCGCGCGAAGGACGCCGACACGCCAGAAACGAAGGCCGTGCGCGTCACGTTCACGACCGACGTGCCTTGTTATCCGTACAAGATGCCGACCGACACCTGGCCGAGCGGCCACTATCGGCCGCTGGCCCTCTACTTCATCGGCCCGGGAATCGCGCGCGCGCAGTACCGCGGCGACAGCAAGGACTGGGAGGCGAAGATCGTGTGGTCGGGGAAGATCGGAAAGGACCTGTCGAAGTCTCTGGCCGACGCCCTCGGCCTGAAGATGGAGGACGTGCCGCCCGACTTCACGGTGACCGCGTTTCTGAACACAAGGGACTCACGTGGATACGACCACGACCTCTTCTTCCTGACCTACTTCCAGGTCTTGCCAACCTGGGCCGTGTTCGCGGTCGTGCTCGGCATCGCGGGCTACGTGTACTGGCTTGTGAAGAC
>DATLWQ010000090.1:0-5071 GCA_035576225.1 Fimbriimonadaceae bacterium
GAAGTCTGCGAGAGCATCTCCAAGTACGACCCTCTGCTCACCCTGGAAGGGCTCAGAATCGCTTGGCAGCGGATGGGCGGCTAGAGTTCCTCGCCGAGCGCGACCTTCTTCAAGAAGTCTTCGAAGAGCGCAGGGTCCTTCACGTACTTCTGTCCAAAGTAGGTGGCGCCCATGTTGAACGCGATGCCCGAAACGCCCGCGCGCCGCGAATACTTGCTGATCTTTCCGGCGATGATCCAGTCGGCCGCCTTTTCCATTCCCGGCTCGGGAACCAGGTATCGCGCCATCAGGCGAAGCCAGCGGTCGATCGGGTGGATGTAGATCCGGTCGGCAGGCTCGATCTTCGACTCATAGTCGAACATGTAAACCACGTCGCGCATGAAGGTCGACGTGCTCTTTGGCCCCACTCCTCGAATGTCGACGACGCGCTCGAACTGAGGTTCAAGGCGCTTCGTCTGTGCGATCCCGTTCAGCATCCAGTTGGCGATGGAGCCGACCTTGTCCGCGTCGTAGATCTCTTGCGCCAGTTCCAGCATCCCTTGGATGAGACCCCTGTTCTGCGCCTCGTTGTTCTTTCGCCGCTTCTCCTGGCAGATGGCGGCGAACGCCTCCCATAGGGCCGTGCCGTCCTCCATTTGGAGAACCTCAGCGAAGTCCTTGTCGCCCTGGACGCGTCCGAGTGCTTCGAGCGCGAAGTTTGAAAGGTCGTCGCGGTCCTTGCCGCGTCGGGCGAACGCATAGTGACAGTAGAACGCGAGCAGGCTCCCACGCGCAGTCATGTACGCTTCGCGAATGATCTCGGGATCCTCTTGTTCTATGCCGAGTATGCGGCGCAGATGGGGATAGAGGAACTCTTGCGCGTAGCACGTGCCGAACTCCTCAGCGACCCTTTTGAAGACTTTTACCGCTCTTGGGTCGAGTTCAGGTGTGGGCGGTCGTTGTCGTCTCGGTTGGTTCATCTTTTGTTGCGGAACGGCGACGCCTAAAAACGTGCGTCAGCCGACAAGACTGTTAGTACAGGCAGGGTGGGAGACTGTGGCCCTCCTCCCTGGCGCATCTCGTAGAATACCTGCCAGGCAAACTCCATGATGGGCACTTGGTTAGACCGAAAATCTTTCAAAATGTTCGCAAAGGCGTAGGTATATGCGCCAATTTCCTTTCCGTCAGAAACGAGTGAATTGATCTTTTGGCCCGGTATTGTCGCTTGAGCCTGGGAAATGCGACCGAAGAGCGGGACCTCCTTTCCGAAGTACAGCCCCGCAGTCATGAGGCGGTTCGCCTGGTTGAAGCAGAAGATGCTCGCTCCCTTCGCCAGGAAAGCCCTATAGACGTCGCTGACTGCCACCATGTGCGCGGAGTCCTGGGGGCTCGTCGCGTCGACTCCGGCGTAGTAGTCCTTACCGTCGATGTCGTAGCCGGCGCCAGTGAAGTAGATGAGCACGGTGGCGTCCTCTGGCAACCTGTCGGCGAGAGCCTTGATGCTCGCAGACATCTGGGCGGCAGACGCGTTGGCCACCACGTCGATGTTCTCCTCAGCGTAGCCGGCGTTTTGGATCAGCGTCTCGCGGACGAACAGCGCGTCAGATGCTGCAAATGAGAGCCGTGCGTCCTGCATGGCGCTCTCGGAGTTACCGATCACCAGAGCGTACTTGGTCGCCTTCACAGGCACGCGGCCGGCCAACGAGCCGGCCTCGCCGGTTGCGGGCGGTGCGCCGATCGCTGTGTTTGCGGTTCCGCGATCGTTAATGTCGGTCGCCTTGATCACGGTCGTCTTAACTCCGCCGCTATCGACCTGCTGGGGCCCGCCCTTCTGGCTCTCCGCCGTCTTCGGCAGCAACGAGGCTATCGCGCCCTTCTCTTCGGGAGCGAGGAACGAATCGTCGACCCTCCACTTGAGAGAGGGCGCGTCCTTGGCGAACTTCTCACTCAGGGCGTTGAACTTCTGTACGTCGCGCAGTTGCGAATACGTCTGGCTCAGGAAGTAGTAGGTCTCCGGGCTCGTCTGGCCCTTGGCGAGCAGCAGTTCGAACTCGGATGCGGCGACCTTCAGGTCCGCGACCCTGTCCTTGCTCACTTCGATCGCGTAGTGGAACTGGCAATAGGCCGCGCCAAAGTTTGGCGAGTAAGGCGAGCCGTCGCGCCACCGGCGGGGTTCTGTCACCGGGCCAGGGAGGTTCGTCGGGTCGGACTGGTCCTCAGGGCGCAGCGCCGCGGCGTCCTTGAACATCGCGCGCGCCGCTTGCCAGTCCCTCTTCGTCGCCGCATCCAAGGCTTTGGAATAGGCGTCGCTCCACCCCTGGGCTTGCGCCTGCACGAAAGCCAGGCAGATCAGCGCGGTCAAGAAGGCGAGTTTCTTCATTTGTGGCCAAGGATGTAGGTGAGTGAAAGAGCGATGTCGATGGAGTTTCCGTCGATGGGCTTGGCGAAACTCAGGTCGGCCGAGGCGTCAGACCCGTTTGGACGGTAGCCGACCCCGAAGGTGAAGGCGTCCCGGTCTGCGAACCCTGTACCGCCGCTCGGTACGACCGTGTAGCCGATCCGTATTGGCACGAGCGCGTTCCACCGTCGCATACCGTATTCGATGCCCCCGCCCACCGTCGCGTAATTGTCTCGCGGAAAGATCTTGTTCTTCTGGCCGCCAAAGTACCAGTTGGCCTGCACCCCGTACAGGAGGTATTCCCCGTTTGCCCCGTCGGTCCTGGCAGCCAGGCTTCCACTCAGGCGTCCTGGGATGCGGTCCAGGTACTGCTTCGTCTCCGAGTTGCCCGAAAGGTCGATCGGAGACTGGGCGCTCAAGCCGACGCTCGTGTTCGAGTTCGGATTGAACATCACCCCCGCGACTCCGCCGACCCCGAACCCCGTGCCGCTGTTGTCCGCCGAGACGTTTCCTGCGGGGGTTCCTCCGTTGAAGAGGTCATAGTTCTGCCGGTCAAGGATGTACTGGTTGGCGACCACCACGCCGATGCCGTAGTTGGCCCCGCCGCCGCCCGAACTCTTGCCGTAGGCGACCGTGAAGAGGTCGGTCTGCGCGCGGAACACTTCTGTGTAGTTCCGGACGGTGAGGGCGCCCTGCGTCAGCCCGTCGCCCGAGCGCTCGTCACGGATCGAGCCTGACCGCGTGTAACTGATGCCGATCGTTCCGCCGGCCATCGGGAACGCGTAACCGACGTGTGAGAGCCCGAACGACCCTTGCCGAAGGTTCGTGTCGAACGTCGGGTCGTCGAAGTTGCCGCTGACTCTGCTGCGCGACTCTGGCATGTTGCGATAAGCGACGCCGTACATCGCCTGCGTTATAAATCCGAGGCCCGCGGGGTTTGCGTTGATCGAGAACGTGTTGGCGTCGGTGCCGTAGGTCGCACCGCCGATCCCCATCGCGCGTCCGCCCGCGTCCAGCGCGTTCAAGAGGTCGGGGATTTGTGCTCCCGCGAAAGTGACGAGCCCCAAGAGCGCCAGGGCGGTGGAGAGAGGCTTTTTCCAGTTCACAGCGGTTGTTTCCTTCTGAATCTATGACGGTGCGGGCCCAGGTTCAGATTCTGCCCCTGCCCCCGCGCCTTTTCTTCTTGCCCCCTCGTGTGCTCGCGTTCGCCGTCGCCGTTGAGACGGTGACTTCTTGCGTTACTGCGACGTTCCCCGCGCGGTCGATCGCGTTCACCACGATCTTGAACTGGCTAGGAAGCGCGGCAGTAGTCCTGATCCTGCCCGTCCAGTGCAGGGTGCTCCCGGTGCTGCTGATCGATCTGCGCGGCACCCTGTGCAGCACGGTTCCCGTCATCGACTGGATTTCGACGTCCACGCCGGTGAAGTGCACCGAACCAGTGAACTGGTCGGCGATGTCCACGATGACGGCGAGCCTCGATCCCGGTCGCACGGTGGAACCGCTGGCCGGTGCGAGGATCGTCGAACTCGGTTTGATCCGGTCGACGGTGACGCCGATGTCCTTCGTGCTAGAGTTGTTCGCCAGGTCGGTGACGGAGAGGTTGATCGTCTGAGACCCGTCGGTGACCACCGTGTTGGTGTCCCAGTCCACGAGCATGACGTTCGTCGAGCCGCTGTTGTTCGGGATGTCGGCGTTGTTGATCCTGACGCGCCACTCCTTCACGTTCGGCTCGTCCAAATCGACAGAGATCGGCACGACGCCCTTGACGAACGCGCCGGAGAGCGGGTTGAAGTTGCCGAACTTGGGCGCCTTCACGTCGACGTTCACAGAGATCGGCGCCACCGTGTTGTAGGTCGCTCCAGGCTCGGTCGCGGTGACCGTCAGTGTGTACGGGCCCTCAGGCGTCGAAGGCGAGAAGTTGAGCGGGATGCTGCCGTTTATGTTGCCGTTGACGTCCGGGCTGAAGTTCTGTTGGACGGAGACATTGATCGCTGGATTCGAGTCCAGGGATGCGACGACGTTCACGGTGACCTGGACGACGGCGCCAGTAATGTTGAACTTGACCGAGTTGCTGGTGCCCAAGAAGTCCCCTGCCACGGGAGACGTGACGGTGATCGTCCCGGCCCACGAGGCCGCAGACAGAAGAAGAAGCGAAAGGAGTGTTGGAATACGCATCTGTTGAACCCGCCGTCGCACTAGATTATAGCCTACTCGCCCGCCTGAGGACGGCCCGTACAAACTCCGCCGCGCCGCCCTCGTCGTTGCTTCCGACGACCACGTCAGCGGCGTCGCGCACCTCCGGCACCGCGTTCGCGACGGCGCCACCAAAGCCCGCCCACTGGACCATCTCCAGGTCGTTGTGGTAGTCGCCGACCGCTGCAACCTCGCTCTGCTTCAAACCCAGGCTCCTTGCGACCGCCTGCACGCCGACAGCCTTGTCCACGCCGATCGGCAGGAACTCGATGTAGTCCGCTTCGCTCAGGACGACGTTCGCGTGCCCCTCGCCCCGCAAATGTGCGAGCGCATCTTTGTGTCTAAGAATTTCTTGCGGTTCGTCAATAAACAGTATTTTTGTCGGCGACTCTGCGAGCAGATCACAGTAGTCGAGCACCGCGTCCTCCCGGACGCCCGTCCTGCCTCGGTAGAGGTCCGCAAACGGTCCGTCGGTGGAGAAGTACACCTTGTCGCCCGCAT
>DATLWQ010000091.1:0-3891 GCA_035576225.1 Fimbriimonadaceae bacterium
GCATCCTCGCACAAATCCCGGGTCGGGCCAGGGGCGTGAGGAGCCTCGAAGACAATTCGCGGATCCACGAGCGGCGCACGTACCGGGATGCTCGCCTGCAAGAGGACGGCTCGCTGTGTGAGCCGCAGTGCGCAGCCGCAGACCTTGATCCCGGTCGCCGGGTCGACGACGTCGTTCGGCGAGACGTGGGCGAAGCAGTCTGCGGTCTTCCCTGCGCTTCTGACGAACCGCGTCGATTCGGCGAGCGATGCAGTCAGGCCCGACTCGGTCAGTGCGGCCGCAAGCGGGCCGACGATGTGACGATAGACGTGGGAGACGCGTCGGGCTGTGTCGGCGCTCAGGCCCAACAAGCCCAGGTTGCACGCCAGTCCGACCGTGACGTCATGTCCGTGGAGGACGGCCTTGCCGCCCGTCGGCCGCATGACCCACGGTATTCCGTCGGGGTCCCTTAAGGCGCGGTCTGGAGTTTGGAACCGTCCGAGGCTGACCCAGGGGCCGTCCCACGAATAGACGCGCGCAAAGGCTCCGCTCTGTTCTGCGAGATCAAGCAGCGCCGCATCGCGCGCCATGTTCGTATGGCCGTCGAGGTGCCTCTCTACCGTGGTGTGCACGACTCTTAGACCGGGCTCGCCTCGCGCTCGGGCGTCCACTTGACGTCGAGGTCTTTGACCGCCTTCGCCTCATTCAGGCGACCGACGACCTGCGAAGTCGGCGCGTTGTGCAGGAGGTCTGGCTCGGTCTCCGCCTCGTGGCAGATCGCGATGAGCGCGTCGCAGAAAGCGTCAAGCGTCTCTTTGCTCTCAGTCTCGGTCGGTTCGATCATCAGACACTCGGGAACGATGAGTGGGAAGTAGTTGGTCGGCGGATGGAAGCCGTAATCGATCAGTCGCTTGCTGATGTCGAGGACACGCACTCCGTTCTTCTTGTACTGCTTTCCTGTGACGACGCACTCGTGCATGCACGGGCGGTCGTACGCTGCCGGCAGCACGTCCTTCAACCGCGCCTTGATGTAGTTTGCGTTGAGCACTGCGTGGCGACTGATCTGCGGAAGTCCTTCTTTACCGTACGCGAGCATGTACGTCAGCGCGCGCACAGCCATCAGGAACTGGCCGTAGAACCCGCTGACGCGCCCGATCGAGAGGGGCCGGTCGTGGTCGAACTTTGGTTTACCGTCAACGCGAACGAGGTGCGGCGTTGGAATGAACGGCTCGAGGTGCGACTGCAGACCGATAGCACCGCAGCCGGGCCCGCCTCCACCGTGCGGAGTGCTGAAGGTCTTGTGAAGGTTGAGGTGCATACAGTCAAAGCCATGGTCGCCGGGACGAGTGGTGCCGACCATCGCGTTCATGTTCGCTCCGTCGCAGAAGACCTGTCCGCCGACCTTGTGGACCATCTCGCAAATCCGTTTGATGTTGGGC
This sequence comes from Fimbriimonadaceae bacterium, assembly GCA_035576225.1. Classification (GTDB taxonomy): domain Bacteria; phylum Armatimonadota; class Fimbriimonadia; order Fimbriimonadales; family Fimbriimonadaceae; genus JADFMN01. Next base: position 1,419 of record DATLWQ010000091.1, read on the forward strand.
TCGAAGAGGCCGAGCGTCGAAGGGTTCGTGACCATGAAGGCGGCGATGGTGTCGTCGAGCGCCTCTTCAAGCGCCTCTAGGTCGGTGTTACCTTCTTCGTTGGTCGGAACGGACTTCACCTCATAGCCGCAACGTGCTGCAGAGGCGGGGTTGGTTCCGTGCGCCGAGTCCGGCACGAGGACGATGCGTCTCTTCGCGTCTTCCCCGCGCGACTCGTGGTACGCCTTGATCAGTTGCAGGCATGTTTGCTCGCCGTGCGCGCCGGCAACGGGCTGCATGGTGATCTCGGCAAAGCCGGTGATCGATTTGAGAAAGTCGTAGACCTGCGCGAGCACTTCGAGCGCGCCCGGAACGGTGTCCTCCGGCTGGAGCGGGTGGATGTTCGAAAACCCGGTGAGCGCGGCGGTCCGCTCGTTGATCCGCGGGTTGTACTTCATCGTGCAGGAGCCGAGCGGATAGAAGCCGGTGTCGATCCCGTAGTTGATATGGCTGAGGTTTGTGAAGTGCCGGATGAGGTCGAGTTCCGCGACCTCGGGTAAACGGAGGTCTTTCCGAACTGCGCCAACCGCGTCCCCAAGTGAGACTTCGGGCGTCGTCGGGCGCGGCGCGTTGCACCCGATACGGCCTGGAACTGACTTCTCGAACAGCGACTTTGGCTCTGGAACCGACTTTCGGATCACGGCACCGAGAATACCGTCTCCCGGTGCCGCTCTTAGGTCACTTCAGAAGGCCGTTGCGGGGATCGGAATGCCGAGTTCTCCGAGCGCTGCGGGAACCGCGTCCACTCCGGCGCGAGCAAGGATCAGTTCGCCGAACTTCTCCATGATCGGATCCTGCGCCTTGTAGTCCTGGCGAAGGTCCACGACGCCTGCGACCGTGCCGTCTCCGAACAGGAAGACCTCTGTCACCACGGGCTCGTCCGTGTCGTTGACGAGAACCGATCGGGCTGCCCGCTCCGGGTAGCCACGGAGGTTCATAGAAAGGTCTCCTACGTCGCTGAAGAACCACGGGAGGCCCTTGTAGTCGCCGTCCTCTCCGGCCATCGACATCCCGCAGTGCTCGGCCGAGCCCTTCGCGTGCAGGTGGTGCTCGATGCGGTACGGCGCGTCGATGCGCAAGTCGTGGTACTCGACGACGTCGCCGCTCGCCCATATGCTTTGGTCGGACGTCCTGAGCCTGGAGTCCGCGAGGACGCCGGACTTGCCAGGTGTGAGGCCCGCTTCGGCCGCGAGTTCGATCCTCGGCGAAGCGCCGACGCCTGCTACCACGAAGTCGCCTGTGTAGGAGCCGTCATCGGTCTTGACGGTGTTACCGTTTTCGATCGCGTTGACCTTCTGGCCCGTCAGCAGATTGACGCCCTTGCGCTTGAGTTCCTTCGTGACGGCGCTAGAGGCAGCCGACGAGGGGAAGCGCGCCCAGGCCTTGTCGCCCGCCTCAATGAGCGTGACCTCGCAGCCGCGGCCTGCGAGCGATGAAGCGAGTTCGGCGCCGATGTAGCCGCCGCCGATCAGGACTGCCTTCGCGCCTTTTGTCGCTGCGTTCCTGATGCGCTTTGAGTCCTCAGCAGACCTAAGAACCCACGCAGACTCGCCGCCGGGGATCGGGAGGTGCCGCGGCTCGCTACCGAGCGCATACAGCAGTTTCTTGTAGCCGTACTCAGAACCGTCGCCGCAACGAACCTTCTTCGCCGTGCGGTCGATCTCTGTAGCGCACTTGCCGAGCAGAAGTTCGACGTTGTTCTGGGGATAGAAGGTCTCGTCCTTGGAGTGGAAGTCGTCGATGTTCTTGGCGTCGTCCCAGAGGTAGTACTTGCTAAAGGGCGGGCGGTCGTACGGCGGCTCGTTCTCTGCGCCAAGGATCGCGACGGTCCCGTCTTTGTCGCGCTCCCTGATCTTGACGGCCGCATACGCGCAACTCGTCCCACCGCCGAGGAGGAGGTAGTCGTAGGTCATGTTCTGAGTCTACCTACGCGCTGAGAACGGCCTTCAGTTTCGTCGCGAAGTCGTCGATCTGGTCTTTCGTGCGCACTTCGGTGACTGCGACGAGCAGACAGTTCTGCAAGTTCTTGTCGTATTCGCCGAGAGGCAGACCAGCGAGGATCCCCTCTTTGAGAAGTGCTGACTGAACCTCTTTCGCGTCCTTCGGAAGTTCTAGGGCGAACTCGCCGAAGACCTTGCCCGGAAACTTCAACTTCCCTCCCGCATCGGTAAGGCGCTTGATCGCGTACTGCGTGTTGCGCACGGCTGTCTCTGCGATCGAGCGCATGCCGTTCTTCCCCATCGCGGCGAGATAGACGGTCGCAGCGAGCGCCATCAGCGCTTCGTTGGTGCAGATGTTCGACGTGGCCTTTTCGCGCCGGATGTCCTGCTCGCGCGTGCGCAGCGTCATCGTGTAGCCGACCCTTCCCTGCTCGTCCGTGGTGCGCCCGACGATCCGGCCAGGGATACGGCGGGCATTTTCGGTCTTGGTTGCG
>DATLWQ010000092.1:0-3616 GCA_035576225.1 Fimbriimonadaceae bacterium
CCAAAGTGCGTCTGGAAGTCGCCAAAGTTTTCGCCCGCGTTCTGCACCCGCTCCCACTGGTCGCCGAACTGGTCGTATTTCTTCCGTTTGTCGGAGTCCTTCAGCGTCTCGTACGCCTCACTGATCTCTTTGAACCGCGCCTCCGCCTTCGGATCGTTCGGATTGACGTCAGGGTGGTACTTGCGCGCCAACTTGCGGTAGGCCGCCTTGATCTCCTTCTCTTCAGCGTTCCGGGAAACGCCTAGAGTCTTGTAATAGTCCGTACCCATGTCAACCCAATAGGCTCAATCGCCTGAGTCACCTATACTCAGGTGACGCCCAAAGGGGATTTTCGGTTGCAGGGAGGTGTCAAACGACCCTGCAACCGGGCAGATTTAGTCCTCGTCGGCGCTCTTAGCCGCCTCGTAGGCCTTGATCAGGTTCTCGGCCTCGTTGTGGGGCATCTCGTCGTAGTGGGACATCTCGGCCCTGAACCGGCCTCGACCTTTCGTGATCGACCTCAGGTCGAGCGCGTAGCGCATCATCGTCGCCATCGGCACGGTGGCCTTGACGGTCGTCTGGCCGGGCGCCACGGGCTCCATGCCTTGCAGACGGGCTCTACGGCCGTTCAGGTCGCCCACCACGTCGCCCACGCTGTCGTCGGGCACGTCGACCTCAACACTGAGCACTGGCTCCAGGACGACCGGAGAAGCGCCGGCAGCGGCGTTCTTGAACGCGATCGAGCCGGCCCTCTTGAAGGCCATCTCGCTCGAGTCGACGTCGTGGTACGAGCCGTCATAGACGGCCGCCTTGAAGTCGACGACCGGGTATCCGGCCAAGAAGCCTTTGATCATCGTCTCACGGATGCCCTTTTCGACGGCAGGGATGTAGTTCTTTGGGATCGCGCCGCCTACGACTTCGCTCGTGAACGTGAACCCATCGCCACGAGAAGCAGGCTCCAGTCGGATCCAGCAGTCGCCGTATTGGCCGCTACCGCCGGTCTGCCGCTTGAACTTGCCCTGCGCCTGCGCTGTCCCACGGATCGTTTCGCGATAGGGCACCCGGGCTTCTTCCGTCTCGACCGTGACGCCGAACCGCGACTTCAGTTTGTCGATCGCTGTGTCCAGGTGGATGTCGCCCATGCCCTCGAGCCGGTCTTGGTGGAGTTCCATGTCGCGCGTAAATCGCAGCGTCGGATCCTCCTCGAGTAGTTTCTCCATCGCGCCGCCGAGTTTGTCCTCGTCCGACTTGGTCGCCGGCTTGATTCCCACGCGATAGATCGGAGACGGGAACTCGATGGGCGGGAACACGACCTTGTTCTTGCCGTCGCAGAGCGTGTCGCCCGTGTGCGTGTCGTGCAGTTTCGCGACGACGCAGATGTCGCCGGCGACGACCTTCGTCGCCGGTTCCTGTGTCTTGCCTTGCGGATAAAAGAGGTTGTGGATGCGCTCGTCTCCCTCGTGGACCGTGTTCTGAACGTGGTCGTCCGAGTTCAGCGTCCCTCGGAAGATCCGCACGAAGTTGATCTTGCCGACGTACGGGTCTGCGGTCGTCTTGAACACGAAGGCGGCGAGCGGCCCGCTCGCATCGGCCTTGATCGCCTGGCCGTCGACCTCCACGTCCTTGTACTCGGGGGAGGGAAGTTCACCGACGATCCTGTCGAGCAGCGTCGCGACACCAATGCCGCTCTCCGCAGAGCCCAGCAGCACAGGCACGACACGCCCCTCCTTGGTGCCTAGCAACAGGCCGTGCTCGATCTCCTCTGGCGTCAGCGCCTCGCCTTCGAGGTACTTCATCATCAGTTCCTCGTCGCCTTCCGCCGCCGCGTCCATCATCTTTTCGCGGCGCTCCGCAGCGTCGTCCGCGTATCCCGTGGGAATGTCCTCGATCTCCGCGCCACGGTCCTTCCCCTTGTAAACTTTCATGTTCAACAGGTCGAGCACTCCCGAGAACGCCGCCTGGTGCCCGATCGGAATCTGCACGTTGACGATCTTGTGCCCATATCGCTGATGGAGCGTCTCAATCAGTCCCTGGTAGTCGGCGTTGTCGCGCTCGAGTTTATTGATGAAGATGCATCGCGGCAAGTTGAACTTCTCAGCGACCTCCCACGCCAGGTCGAACCCGACGTCCAGATCGCGCTTCGCCTCGCAGACGATGACCATGGCGCCCACAACTCGGGCGACAGCGTGCAGGTCGCCTATGAAGTCCGGGTATCCGGGGACGTCGATCACGTTGATCTTGTGGTCGTGCCACTCGATCGGCAGCACCGAGGCGTTGATGCTGATCTGCCTCTTGGTCTCCAGCGGGTCATAGTCGCTGTGGGTCGTGCCCTCGCTGGTCTTTCCGATCCTCTCGGTGGTGCCGGCCGTGTACAACATGTGCTCGACGAGCATGGTCTTGCCGACGCCACCGTGCCCTACAATGGCCACGTTTCGAATCTTGTCTGTCGTGTAGGTCTTCAACTCTGAGATCCTCCGAAATCGCTCCCGCGCGCAAGGCCGCGCGGACGCTCTCTAGGATACATCTTTGAGCCTGGAAGATGCCTGTTGGACCCCCTCCTAGAAGGTATCGTTCGGCCTACACCAATGGGACTGGAGGCAAAGTGCACGGCCCGCTATAAGGGCAAGGAATCGGAGGGCAGGGCGCACTGCGGCGACGGTGAGGTCTCGTTCCGCGGCGCCTTCGGCCTCACGTGGAAGTGGGTCGATCTTGCGGGCACCCGCGCCAAGGACGGAGTCCTCGTCCTCAAGCGCAAGGAGGAGACGGCGCAGCTCGACCTGGGCGACCGGGCGGAAGAGTGGCTCTATGCCATCAAGAACCCCAAGAACCGCCTGGACAAACTGGGCGTCAAGCCCGGTTTGCGTTACGCGGCCAACGGTGAGTTCGACGACCTCTTCGCAGACGAACTTCTCGCCAGGGCAGGGAAGCCCAGCCGCACAAACCTCGACATCGTCTTCGTGCGCCTCGACGCCAAGAAGGACCTCCCAAAGATCGGTAAAGCCCGGGAGCAGATCGTGCAGGACGGCATGGTGTGGGCGGTGTGGCCCAAGGGCCGCAAGGAGTTCCGCGAAGACGACGTTCGCGACTTCGCCCTTGCCAACGGCCTCGTCGACGTCAAAGTCGCATCGTTCTCTGACACCCTCAGCGCGCTCAAACTAGTGATTCCTGTCAAACTGCGCAAGAAGTAGTGACAACAGTGGGCCGTAGTTACGCGGGTGACTACCCGACCAGCATTTCAAGTTTGCCCTTGCGCTTGGCGATGTTCTTGTAGTCCCACTGGATTTCGCGCGACTTTTCGAGCCAGCGCGAGAGGTCGTCACGCGAGACCTGTCCGACCTCCGTGTACCGTGCCTCGGCGGCCTTGAAGCTGCCCTCCGGCTGGAGCCCCTCCTCGTCGAACGACTGACCGCTCCAGAACATCAGGCGGACGTACTCCTTCAACTTGCTGTAACCGACGATAGGGTTGCCGTCCAGGAACCAAACAGGGTGACCGTGCCACACCTTGTTCTCCGCCTGCGGCAATGCCTGTGCGATTTCGCTCGCCAGCAGATCGCAGATCTTCTTGTCGTCGGGCGCTTGTGCGTCGTTATAGGCTTGGGTATCGGGGTTCATCGAGTTCCTCTATTGCGGGCGATGT
>DATLWQ010000093.1:0-11084 GCA_035576225.1 Fimbriimonadaceae bacterium
AATCGTCGAGCACCTCGGCCAGCGCCTCGCGCGAGGCCATGTCGAGGTGGTTTGTCGGTTCGTCCAGCACAAGCAGGTTTGGAGAGATCGCGCACAGCCTGGCAAGCGCGAGTTTGTTCTTCTCGCCTCCACTGAGAGTGCGGATTGGACGAAACACGTCGTCCCCTTCGATCAGGAACCGACCGAGCAGGTCGCGCGCGGGCCCCGCGTCGAGACCGCACTCATAACTCACGAACTGGAGCGGGGACAGTTCGAGGTCCAGCCCGGTCGCGTCCTGCGCGAAGTATCCGACCTCGACCCTCGATCCAAGCCTCCGCGAGCCGCTCGTCGGCTCCTGCATCCCTAATGCTGTGCGAGCAAGGCTCGACTTTCCCGCGCCGTTTTCTCCGATGACGCCCCACCGGTCGCCCCAGCGTACGATCCAGTCGAACCCCTCGATCAGATCTAAGCCGGGGTAACCGACGCCGAGACTTTTGCATTCGACAACGATGTCACCAGACCGCTTGGTCGGCCTGATCGACGCAGCCATGCCACGCTCCTTCTTTGGAGTGCTGACCCGGTTCGCCTTCAGCCGCTCCATCTGCTTGAGCCGACCGCGCGCCTGCGCCGTGCGCTGGCTGTTCATGAAACGCCGCACGTACTCGTCAAGTTTCGCGATCTGATCGTCCTGTTTCTTCGACGCCTTTGCAAGATCCTCGTCGCGCTCCTTTCGAAGCACGAGGTACTTGTCGAACCCGCCTTGGAACGACTCCAATCGGTGGCCGCGCAGTTCGATCACCCGCTGTGCGGTTTTCTGCAGGAACTCCCGGTCGTGGCTGACCGTCAGCACCGCACCGTGATAGTTGTTGATCCACGACTCCAGCCACTCTGTCGCCTGCAGGTCGAGGTGGTTGGTCGGTTCGTCCAGCACGAGCAGGTCGGGCTCTTCCAGCAAGATGCGCGCTAACGCAAGGCGCGTCTTCTCGCCGCCGCTGAGGTCGTCCGTTCGCTTGTCGAACTCGCCTTCCTCAAAACCAGTGCGCAACAGCACCGTCCGCACGTCGTGGTCGAGGCTGTAGCCCTCTTCTTCCAAAAAGTGCTCGTGGACGAGCGCGTATTCGTCGAGGTCGTCCTGCGTCGGGCCGTCCTCCAGTCGCTTCTCGAGATCTGCGAGTCGGTCTCGCAGTTCTTTCTGGTGTGAGAGCCCACTCTCCACCTCTTCCAGGATCGTCCTTCCCGGCGCTACCGGTGACTCTTGGTCGAGCCGGCCGATCCGCACTCCACGAGCGAGCGAGACCGTGCCGCCGTCAGGCTCCATCTCACCGCAGAGCAGTTTGAGAAGCGTCGTCTTGCCGGTGCCGTTGCGCCCGACCAGCGCGATCTTCTCGCGAGAGTCGATGCGTAGTGAGACGTCCTCCAGCACCACGTCGATGCCGAAGTTCTTGCAGACCCTGCTCAGGCTCACCAGCACGGCAGACGAGTGTACTTGGGCGACTTAGTGATCAGCGACGAACGGCACAGGCTGCATAGCGAGCGCGTACGTCGTCGCATCGAGGTAACCGAGCCCTACGGGTGCACGCGCCTCGTCGAACTCAGGCGAGACTTCTGAGTCGTTGCTCCCCCAAACGAACCCCGAAAAGCCGCCGAACGAGGGCACCATCGACCAATACTGACCCGTCCTCGCGAACGCCTTCTTGAACTTCGCTAGCGCCTCCTCCAGCGAATAAGGACAGAACACGAGATTGTCCGCCTGCGTCACGACGAAGCCGCCTGGGTTCAACAGCCGCGAGAGGTCCGAATAGAACTCGTGCGTAAAGAGCCCCTCACTCAGGGCCTCCTCTTCCTCCTCATAGACGTCGGTGCAGTCGACGACGATGAGGTCGTACTTACGTTGTACCGACTTGACGAACGCGAACGCGTCCTCGATGTGCAGGTGCAGGCGAGGGTCGTCGAAGGCGCCATCGCTGACAGCGGGCATGGTCTCGCGACAGACCTCGATCACGGCTGGGTCAATCTCCACCATGTCGATGCGCTCCAGACCTTTGTAGCGGCAGAGTTCACGCAGCGCACCGCCGTCCCCACCTCCGACCACAAGAGCAGATTCGAGCGTACGAAGGGACAGCGCAGGCACGTGCACCAGCGACTCGTGGTAAGCGTGCTCGCCGATCTCAGCGAGTTGCACGTGTCCATCCAGCAGCAGCACCCGTCCTAAAGCGAGCGTGTCAAGAACCTGGATTCGCTGGAACTCGGTCTGCCGGTCGACGACGACCGACTCCACCTCGACCCTCAGGCCGAGTTTGTCGCTTCGGGTCGGAATGTACAGTCGCTCTTTCGTCACCAGACCATTTTGGCACCTGACTGCCGTATCATGGAAGCATGGCCCCAGACGACTTGGAAAACCTGACGCCAGAGCAACGGGAGAGGCTAGAGAAGGCGGAGCAGGCAGCCCTCGACATCCTTAAGACAAAGATGCACGATGGGGGCTGGTACCCGCGGCGTCACATGCTGGTCGCTTTCTACGTTCTCTTTGGAATCGCCGCACTGTACTTCGTCATCCTTGGGGTTGGTTGGCTTGTCTCACACGTCTAGGCGTCCTGTATAATCGCATACACAGTGCAGAAGCAGGAACGTATCAGGCACCTGCTCCGGCGTTTCGGCCTTGGAGCCGCGCCGAAAGAAGTTCGCTACTACGAACAGTTCGACCTCGACGAAGTCATCGACAGGATCATAAACTTCGAGGCGGTCGAGGATCCTTATCCCGTCGATCCCTGGGAGTTCTCAACGAACGACAAGGACTCCAAGATCAGCACCAGCACCCAGAACTTCGCCGACTGGTGGACGCTTAAGATGTGCATCACCACGCGGCCGCTCCAAGAGAAACTTGCACTCTTCTGGCACGACCACTTTGCGGTCAGCGAGGACAAGGTGCAGGACGGGCAGAAGATGCTGCCCTACCTGCAGATCCTGCGCAACAACGCGGCCGGCAACTTCGCCACGATGTTCCGCGAGGTCAGCAAGACGCCGGCGATGGTCGTGTGGCTCGACACCTACCGCGACGTGAAAGGGACCGCCAACGAGAACTTCGCGCGCGAGGTGATGGAACTGTTCACCCTCGGCGTCGACAACGGCTACACCGAAAACGATATACGCGAAGCCGCGCGGGCGTTCACCGGCTGGACTCTTCGGAGCACACTTAACTACGGGAACCGCAACAAGGATCCGATCCTGGACCAACAACGGCGCAACGTCGAGGCAGGGAAGGACATGTTCGAGTTTTTCTTCAACGCTCGCGTCCACGACACGGACAGAAAAACGATCTTTGGCAAGACTGGAGACTTCGACGGGGACGGAGTGCTGCAACTGCTGCTCGACCACCCGTCCACGCCGCGACTGATCTGCGGCAAACTCTGGGCGTGGTTCGCCTACGACGACCCTGAGGACGAGGTCGTCGAGCGACTCGCGAAGATCTTCCTCAAGAACGACTACGAGATCAAACCGGTCCTGCGCGAGATTGCGTCCAGCGCAGAGTTTTACAGCCCCAAGGCTGTGATGACCAAGGTGAAGAGCCCGGTCGACTTCACAGTCGGGCTCATGCGGCAGTTCGACTCGAGGGCGGTCATGGAAAAGCGCCGGCCGGGCCCCCTCGACCCGCTGACCCCCATCCATCCGGCCATCCGGAACTTTGCGCGCAGCGTGTACAGGCAGATCAACCGCCAAGGTTTGCCGCTCCTCCATCCGCCTTCGGTTGAGGGCTGGCACTGGGGTACGGAGTGGATCAGTTCGGAGACCATGCTCTACCGCATCGACCTCGCGAGACAGTTCTTCTCCAACAAGGGACTCGTGGGGCCGCTCATCGAGCGTTCACGCCCTGAGATCGTCGCCGAGATCGGACGCCTCTCCGACATGAAGGTCATCGATCGCCTGCTCTCCTTGCTCGACGTAGAGATGGACGGCTCACAGCGCATGGTCCTCGGCCAGTACGCGCGGCAGATCTCGCTCAACAACTCGCTCTACAACGATGCGCGGGCGCCAGGTGTGCTCTGGCCGGTCCTGAAACTCGTCTTTGCAATGCCAGAAGCGCAGATGTGCTGACGACGTTTGTGTCTCTAGCGGTATCTTCAGATGATGGTCGTTTCTTTGGCACTTGCGGCCGTTCTCGGCGGGCCCCTCCTCGATGGCTCCAAGATGGACGAGAGCCTGGCCGCCGCGCTCGCCGCAGGACGTCAGGTTCCTGTCTTTGTGATGATGGAGAACCAGTTCATCCCGCCGAAGGCGTTCGATGCGTGGGCGGCCAAGAGCATCGACGGCGACCGCCTCGCGCTGCGCAAGCAGGTGGTGGCCGAACTCAAGTCACGAGCCAGAGAGACAACCACCGTCGCACACAAGGCCCTGGGTGACGGAGCCGACGTTCGCCCGGCATGGATCGTCAACGGCTTTTCCGCCGTAGTCGACGCCGGCCAGGCGCAGAGCCTTGCTGAGCGCGACGACGTCATGTACCTCTATCCCGCCGGTGCACTGCCGCCGACCCGGCAGTCAGGCACGACGCCCGACATCAAGATCCCGAGCGACCGAAAGCAGCCCACGGACGTGCCTTGGAACGTCGTCAAGATCGGCGCAAAGCGCGTGCACGATGAACTGAAGATCACAGGCAAGGGCTCGGTCGTCGCGATGTTCGAGGCGGGGGTCCACATCGACAACGACGGTCTGCGCGGATCAGTTTGGGTCAACAAAGGCGAGGTACCGAACAACGGCAAGGACGACGACCACAACGGTTATGTCGACGACCGCTACGGATGGGACTTCGCCAGGATGTCGCCCGACGTGCGCGGCCCGGCGGGGCGTGGCAGCAACCACGGCACGATGACCTCTGGCATCGTCGCCGGCTGGAGCCCGACCAAGGCGATCGCGATCGCGCCCGACGCCAAGATCATGCCGGTCTCGGCGGGCGGCCTCTATGGGACGATGCTCGCGTTCCAGTACGCGATCGAGAACGGCGCAGACGTCGTCAACATGAGTTACAGCATTCCTGACCTCGGCGACACGCGCGGGCTCTGGCGCCTGATGGCCGAACACGCCACCGCCGCGGGGCTGGTGCTCATTTCTGGGGCAGGGAACTTCCAGCAGTCGCAGCAGGTACCCGTCCAGATCCGAATTCCCGAGGGCATCCCCTGCGTGATTTGCGCGGGCGGCGTCGATGAGAACGACGAGGTGCCGCGCTTTTGCTCGCTCGGCCCCGTCGAATGGGCGTCGGTGAAGTTCTACAGCGACTATCCGATGCCGAAAGGGCTCGTCAAGCCGGACGTCTGCGGCTTCCCGGGCGCTGGCTATCCGGTGATCGACCCGACCAAGGACGCAGGGCTCATCGACCCCAACGACCGCGTGCGCGGAAACTCCTTCAGCGGACCGCACATCTCGGGGATCGTCGCGATGATGTTCCAGGCCGATCCGCACCTCACTTCGATGAAGGTCAAGCAGATCCTCGAGCAGACCGCCCGCGACATCGCGCCACCGGGAAAGGACGACCGCACGGGCGCCGGCCTGACCGACGCTTACAAGGCTGTCAAAAAAGCCCTGTCGCTAAGTCGTCAATGAGACGAAAAGACCCCTCCTCGAACGCGAGAAGGGGTCTTGATCTAATGACAGGCGCTAACTTGCGTCGCGCTTGACGAAGTCCTCGATCGAGACGGTCGTGTAGCCGTCGTCGGTGTGCCGGATGGCGTACTTGGTCGGGTACCAGCCGGCCACGGCGTAGGCCTTCGGAAGCGGGATCTCGGCCTCGACCGTCTCGCCGCTGGCGAGGAAGTCGCGAGTGATCATCGGCTCCCAGAACGTCACCTTGCCGTCGTAGCAGCCATAGATGAACGCGTACTTGAACAGCATCGGGTCGTTCTTGGCGATCTCGGGCGCGGTCGGGTCGACGAGGTGGTTGCCCATCTTGCCGACGGCGAACTGCATGTCCTTGTAGTTCGGGCCGACGTACTTCGGGTCGACCGGCTTGATCGCCTTCGTAAAGCAATCCTCGCTGACGAGGAAGCCCTTGGGGCCGAGTCCGATCGCGTCGACGTCGCTCTCAGGAGTCATGTAGAAGTGGAAGTCGAAGTGCGGGACCGACCAGCCCTTCGGCGGGTGGCCCATCGGGTTCCAGTTCATCTCGATGAACTTGTAGGGGATGTCCTTCAAGTTGCCGGGGATGTCGAACCGTGCCATGTAGTCGCCGAGCGTCTCCATGAACGGCGGGTTCTTGGTCATGTCGACGTCCACTTTGCCGTTGCCATTCAGGTCGAACCAGTCGCCTTTCATGTTCAGATCCTTCGGCATGTTGTCGAGCGCAGAGGTCTTGAACTTGACGCCGATGGCTTTCGGGTTGCCGTTCTCGTCGACGTCGGAATAGGCGGTGACTTCGGCTGTGCCGACGTTCTTTGGGGAAGACTCCACGAGCGTTGTCTTCGGCGCTTCGGGAGTTGTAGAGGGGGTCTGTTCGGCTGTTTTTTGCCCTCCGGAGCAACCGACGACTGCGAGTGCTGCGATTGACGCAGCAAGTAGGGGAGTGTATTTACCCATAGACTTCAATCCAATGCCCTATAGGGCGCAATCTACAAATCTTACTCTGCGGCTTGCTCTTAGGCTGAGACCCTGAGGCACCAGATCGACCAAAAAGCCCCTCCACCGTCTCGGGAGGAGGGGCTCTGCGTTAACGCGCTACTGTCCGCCGCCGCCGGAGTTTGTCGACTTGTCCCAGAAGGTTTCTTCAAAGCCCAGGTCGAAGTCTACGCGGTAGTCGATCCTCTCAAAGTTGAGCGAGAGCGTCTCGACCGGCTGTCCAGACCCTGCGTCGGCGCTCGTCTGGTAGCTCGTGATATAGACGTTTTTCATCGTGATGGTAGCGAGCGGTTTGCCGTCGGACGCTTTGATGAGTTGGATGTCTACGCTTGGAAGGGATTTTCCCTGAGCGCACGCGAGAAAGATCGTCGGCGAGCCCTTTTCGGTCGGCTTGCTGACGACCAACTCCGAAATGGAAGGAGGGCTCGTCCGTCCGCTCTTCGACGGTTCGTGGCCCTCTCCGAACTGGTACGAGAAGATGTCCATCCAGTCCCTGTGCCGGGGGTCAGTGGCTTCGCCTTTGATGTCACCAAGTTTCATAAATGCAGGCATAGTTCTTTTCCTCGATAGTAATCGTCGTGTCTCAGCCGGGGTAGACGGCCTCGACTCCTGTCAGCATCGCCACGGAAGATCCTCCGATGACGATAATGGCGTCGCCGTCATACGCGGCTACGTGGTCGTATCGTGGCTGGGCCAACGGCCTGGTGCTCGTCCAACTGTTGGTGCCGGGGTCGTAGATCTCGATCGAAGCGGTCGGTTGGGACGAGATCCCGCCGACGACCGCAACGCGGCCGTCCTTGAGCGAGACCGCCGCGTGTCGCGCCCTAGGGATCGACATCGGTGCGGCCACTGAGGTCTTCCCGGTGTAGGAGTCGTACACGACGGCGCTACAAAGCGCGCTTGGCGTATCTGTGTCCGAGAACTGTCGGTCATAGCCGCCTGTCACAAGCACCCGCCCATCGCCGAGAGCGGCCGCGGCGGCCATGTAGCGCATGATTGGCGCGGTGCTCGTCGTTTGAGCCTGCTGAATTGGCCGTAATCCTCTCGCCGAAGCGAAGCGCGCCGACGTGCCGGCCATGATGGCGGCTGCGGCCGCACCCCGCATCAGATCGCGCCTGGAAATCTGCGCCTGAGCGGGCTGTGTCTGCGGAGTCTTCTCCATAGTCATTGCCTCCGGGCCGATCTTATCCTGTTTGCTACAGAGATGCCGTCCTGCCAAGGGAGTTTCGGTATTTATACGGGTAGTCGTCCATTGGTGCGCGTATACTTGCGGCGATGCCAAAACGGACGATCAGCGGCCCAGCGGCCACGGTCGCCTCCGTCGGTGCCGTGCTCGCCCTTTTGGGCGTGCTCGTGCTTTTCGCCGTCCCCGCCGCAAAGCAGTTGGACGTCCGCGTCGCGCAGCACAACGACGAGAAGCCGGGCACGGTGCGCCAGCACAAGATCGAGGTCAGCGGTACTGTCCTGATCGTCCTCGGCCTGGGGATGGTCGGTACGGGCTGGCTGATGGAGAGGCGCAGGGGCCGAAAGGGCCGAAAATAGGTGCCCGTCCCTAACGGCCTGTATGCTTAAGAGCCTATGCGCTTCACGGTTATCGTACTTTTGGCCGCCCTCGTGGGCCTGTACGGCTGCAAGGCAGACCAGGCGAGCGCGAAGTCGGACGAGGACGGCGCCAGGGCCGCTCTGGAAAAGATCGATGCGATCAAGATGCCCGCGCTCGGCGCCGGCACGCAAGAAGACTATCAGCGCGCGTACTACGAGGCTTGGAAGCAGAAGGCACCCCTCGTCATAGCGTTTGCAAAGGCGCACCCCGACCACCTGCGCACGCCCGCACTGATGAACGAGTATTGGCAGAGCCTGATGTCCACCGACATGACTGCGCGGGACTGTGACAACGCCATCAAGGAGATCGAACAGGAGACGCAAGGCACGACCAACGCGATGGTCAGACGGCACGGCGCCTTTTGGGAGACCTACTACGCGGGCTACAGGGACAGGAACGACCCGAAACTCATCCTCAAGCACGCAGACGACTTTGCGAACCAGTACCCCGACGACACCCGTGCGGCCGCGCTCTACAGCCTCGTCACCGCGTCGGAGAACATCGACGATGCGACCCAAGCGACCGTCTATCACAAACTCGTCGACGACTACCCGCAAACGCCTGAGGGGAAGTACGCACAGACGATCGTGCGGCTGCTCCCCAGCCTCAACAAGAGGTTCGACTTCGCGTTCAAAGATTTCACGACCGGAAAACGAATCACGACCGACAGCCTCAAAGGCAAGGTCGTCGTGGTCGACTTCTGGGCGACCTGGTGCAACCCGTGCATCGCCGAACTGCCCCACATGAAGGACGTCTACAAAAAGTACAAGTCGAAAGGCGTCCAGTTCATCGGCGTGAGTTTCGACAGACCGGAGGAGCAGGGCGGCCGCGCCGACCTGCAGAAGTTCCTCAAGGAGTACGACGTCGAGTGGCCGCAGTTCTACATGAACGACGACACAGATCTTGCTTCTAAGCACGGGATCGAGACCATTCCGACGGTCTTCATCCTTGATAAGAACGGGGTCGTCCGCTCGGTGGACGGTTATCGCGTGCTCGAACGCACTCTGGACGACCTCCTCGCCGGCTAGCCGAGGTCTTCGGGTCTTGGCGGAGGCGTCGTTTCCTCCCTGGGCGGTTGTTGACTACCGATCGTCTCACCGTAGCCCTGACCGCGCGGATAGGGGGAGTACGGGGTCTGTGTCATCGGCGGCGTGAACCCGACGTAGCGGCTGTAGAGGAGGGTCGGTCCGATGAAGCGGAACGGAATTGTGACGACCATGCCGATATAGCAGGCAAGGGCTCCTAGACCGGAAATGATCCCAACGACGAAGAAGAAGACGCCGGCCATCAGCCACTCCGACTTCAGCATCTCCCAACTTTCAGCGACGCACTCAGTCGCGCGCTTCCCGGTGTCGACCTTGATCGGGAGCACGAACATCATTAGCGCGGACGTGACGTAGGCACCGATCAAGCAAGCGAAGACGCCGAGGAACGCAACGAGCCCGGCCAGGATGACGGCTGCGAGGTATCCGAGCGGATCCTTGAAACCGATCCACAGGTCGCTCGACTGCGCCGGCTTTCCCCGCGCAAGGTTGAGCGTGAACTGCACGATTCCTGGATAAAGGAGCGCAGTGAACAACCCACCGGCGATCTGCAAGAGTAACTGCAGGCCCAGAACTCCCCATTGGATTCCCAATCCAGTCTCAAAAGCCCGGCCATTGAGGAGCGGTATGAGCCCTACAATCACTGAAGGCAGCACCGCAATGAACATCAGCGATCCAGGGATGATGTAGGTCTGCCAATTGGCGAAGAGCATGTTGAACCCTTCGGATATGACTGAAAAGTCGACCTCGCGCCTCGGAGGCCTCTGAGGCGCAGACATTTGCGGTGGCGTCGTGTAGGCCATCGTCTTCCTTGTGGAGGAAGATACCCGCTAGTCGAAAAGGTCTGTCTTCTGTTTCGGCTTGGTAGCCGTCTGTTTCTGCAGTTCGTCCTCGTCCACGAGAACGGCGATCGAGGCGACCTTGTCGCCGTCCTGCAGATCGATCAGTTTGACGCCCTGCGCCACCCTTCCGACCAGGCGGATGTCCTTGACCTTCATGCGGATGCCCTTGCCGTTCGCGGTCAGCACGAGCAGCTTGTCCTTGTCTCCGACCATGCGCGAACCGACGATCTTTCCGGTCTTAGCCGTGCAGTTCATCGTCAGGATGCCGCTCCCGCCTCGGCCCTGGACTCGGTACTCACTGATCTTGGTGCGTTTGCCGTAGCCGTGCTCGCCGACGACAAGCAGCGTCGCTTCATCGTCCGCGATGTCCGCGCTAACGATATGGTCGCCCTTCTTGAGCCGGATCGCCCGTACACCGCCGGCGGTCCTCGACCGTGCGGTCACGTCGGACTCTTTGAACCGGATCGACTGGCCGTTGTGGGTGACGACGATCACCTCGTCGTTGCCCTCCGACTTCACGACCCACCCGAGTTCATCGCCCTCCTCGATGTCGAACGCGATCAGCCCGTTGCTCCTCAGGTTCTGGTACCTGTCGAGCGCGGTCCGCTTGATCTCGCCGAACTTCGTGATCATCGTCAGGAACCCTTTGCCCTTGTGGTCCTTTAGATTGATCGTCGCCGTCACCCTCTCGTCGCCTTCGATCGCGATGTAGTTGATGACCGGCATGCCCTTCGCGTACCTGCTCGATTCCGGAATGTCGTACGCGCGAAGTTTGTACGCCTTGCCCCTGTCCGTGAAGAACAGGATGTAGTCGTGCGTGTTGACCTGGAAGACGTTGTCCGGTTCGTCTTCCGCTTTCATCACGTTCTTCATTCCCTTGCCGCCGCGCTTCTGCTGGCGATAGGCGTCGGTGGAGATGCGTTTGATATAGCCGTCGCGGCTGATCGAGATGATCGCCTCCTCTTCGGGGATCAGGTCCTCTTCGCTGAAGTCACCTGCCTCGCGCGGAATGATCTT
>DATLWQ010000094.1:0-3391 GCA_035576225.1 Fimbriimonadaceae bacterium
GAGCCTCTGCGCGCGAGACGGTCGGTCGCGTCGCGGCTGGAGCGGTCGCGCAGCGGTTGCTTAAAGAACGCTGGGGCGTCGAAGTCACCGCGTGGGTGAGCAAGGTCCACACGATCGTCTGCGACTTGGACGGCTCAGAGGTAACGCGAGAGAAGGTCGACGCGAACATCGCGCGCTGCCCGGACTCTGCGGTCGCCGACCAAATGGTCAGCCTGATCGAGCAGGTGCGCAAGCAGGGCGACTCGGTCGGGGGAGCGGTCTCCTGCTATGTGAAGGGCGTGCCCGTCGGCTGGGGTGCGCCGGTCTTCGACAAACTAGAAGCCGACCTCGCGAAAGCGCTCATGAGCCTCCCCGCCTGCAAGGGCTTCGAGGTCGGGAGCGGCTTCGCGGGCACAGACATGAAGGGCTCGGAGCACAACGACGCCTTCCGATCGGACGACAAGAAGACCGCCTACACCAAGACGAACTTCAGCGGAGGCATCCAGGGCGGGATCAGCAATGGGATGCCGATCTCGCTGCGGGCCGCCTTCAAACCGACGGCGACGATCCTCCACGAGCAGGAGACCGTGACCACGGTGTTCGAGAACACGACCCTAAAGGGCCGCGGACGGCACGACCCCTGTGTCCTTCCCCGGGCGGTGCCGATCGTCGAGGCGATGGTGGCGCTGGTTCTAGCAGACCACGGGCTGAGGCAGGACGCCCTTGCGAATCGTTAACAAAGCCTTAACAAACCGCGGGGAGAATGAGGCCAGAGATGGCTTCCGTTACGATGGAACGTGAACTCATGCCTGCCCCACATCCAGAGGCAGTGGCCGAGGGAACGCAGGTCGAGCCTATCATCCAAACCATCAACCTGGACTTCTACTACGGAAGGCACCAGGCGCTGGCGAACGTCTCGCTGGACATCGCCCCCAACATGGTGACGGCCCTGATCGGCCCTTCGGGGTGCGGAAAGTCGACGTTCCTGCGATGCCTGAACCGGATGAACGAACTGATCGAGGGGACGAGGCTCACGGGCAAGGTCATCATCGACGGCGTCGACATCTACGCGCCGACGGTCGACCCGGTCGAACTGCGCAAGGCCGTCGGGATGGTCTTCCAGAAGCCGAACCCGTTCCCAATGTCGATCTTCGACAACATCGCCTACGGGCCGCGCATCCACGGTCTGCGTGACAAGTCCAAGTTGGACGACCTGGTCGTCTCCTGCCTCCAAAAGGCGTTCCTGTGGGACGAGGTTAAGGACAAACTTCGGCAGAACGCGTTCGGGCTCTCCGGCGGCCAGCAGCAGAGGCTTTGTATCGCACGGACGCTGGCCGTCGAGCCGGAGGTCATCCTGATGGACGAGCCATGCTCCGCGCTCGACCCGGTCGCGACTGCAAAGATCGAGGACCTCATCGCGGAACTCAAGAAGCAGTACACGATCGTGATCGTCACGCACAACATGCAGCAGGCGCAGCGCGCCAGCGACTTCACGGCGTTCTTCATGCAGGGCGAGATCCAGGAGTTCGGCGAGACTGAGGACATCTTCCTGCGGCCCAAGGCGCGCTCGACCGAGGACTACATCTCAGGCCGCTTCGGCTAGATCTACTTGCGGTCGATGACCGCCTTGAGGGTCGAGTATCCGTCCAGTTCGAAGTGCTCGACACGGATGGAGTGCTTCCCTCCCAGTTTCAGCGGGATCTTTACGTTCTTGGGGCCGTGCCACGTCCAGTCCTCGTAGATCGTCTTGCCGTCGAGGATGACGCGGACGCCGTCGTCGCTGGTGAGGTCGAGGACGTAGTTGCCCTGCGCGATCTCGAACGTGCCGGTCGCGAGCGTGAGGAAATGGTCGGGCGGCACCTTACCACCGGGCGAACCAGGCCAGGCGTAGTTGAGTTCGCCCGTCTTGATCTCATAGATCGGTGTGCCCTGGATGATGGTCTTCCAGTCGTCGGTCGTGCGTGGGTCTTGCGTCGCCCCGTCGTAGGAGAACCACTTGACGTCCCAGTCGATGGGTGCGAAGAAGTGGCTGAACGAAAACGCGACAGGCCGGCCAGCGGCGGTCCTGACGCCACGGTAGTCGGTCGTTGCAGCCCCGGTGTAGACCAGGTCGACTTGCACGTCGTTCGCCTTTCCCGGCTGCATGTGCAGGACGAGTTGCCCGGGAACCTTGCCCGAATAGGCTGAGATCGCGTAAGCGCCGCGCGTCTTTGCGACCTTCCATGTGCCAGGAGGGCCGAGGATCTCGAGTTTCTGCTCCAGCAGCGGGCCCGTGGTGTGTTCGAGCCCCTGGGAGTCCCGGACGGTCTGCGCCGGGACGGAGACGAACGAGCGCGGCCACAGGACGGGGTACTGGAAGTCATAGGGGCCCCACTCGTCGACGAGAATGTACTTGCGTCCACGGAGGGTGCCCGGTTTAAGGAAGGGCGACTTGCCGTCTTTGAGGGTCGGCGGCGCTAAGGGCCGCACGGCGTCGTTGCGCGCCGAACGTTCCTCAGAGACGAACGGGCTCCAACCGACCTGGAACTGTTTGAGGTAGGCCGCTCCTTCCGGCTCCTCAGCCGGCTTGAGGTTGCCGCTTCCCTGCATCGCCGTCTGCGCCGGCGTGTTGTCCGGGTCCGCGTTCCATGTGTTGTCCGAGCCGTCCGGCGGGAACGAGGTCTTATACGGAACCGTGAACTGGTTGCGGACCACTTCCAGGCCGTCGGTCTCCTTTTCCAGTTGGAAGAGTTGCGAAGTGCGGAAGACCTGGTTGTCCGTGAAGTGGAAGTTGAACGACCTGCTGATCCTGACGACCGGCCCCGCGATGTCGCGGAAGGTGTTGAAGGCGACGGTGTTGTCGCGGCTGCGGGTGTCGCGGACCTTCGCGTACACCCAGTTGGGGTCCTCGCTGTCCTTCTGCCACACGTCGATCGCTACGCGGTCCTTGTCGAAGGTGTTGTAGAGGATCTGGTTGTCCTGGCCGTGCTCCCAGGCGATCCCCTCAGCGTTGAGGCCGAACGTGTTGCCGATGACCTTGCTCTCCCAAGAGTAGCCGCCCCAGACTCCGTGCCAGCACTCGAGGACGAGGTTGTTGGCGAAGGTGTTCTTGCTGAACGTGGCCTCGATCCCGTTGGTGGGAGCGTGGCTGAAGTCGTTGCCGAAGACCAGGTTGCCGTTGCAGCCGCCCTTGCCGGTGTCCATCGTGGTCTGGCCGGCCCACAGGAAGAACCCGTCGCCGCCGTGGGTCACAGAGTTGTAGGCGAAGACGTTGTCGTTCGACTGCTCATAGATGAGAATGCCAGCCGAGTCTTGGCCGCGGTTGTAGACGCCGTGGGAGTAGCCGCGTACGCACCAGTCGATCTTGTTGTACATGACGCGGTTGTTGCTGCTGCGGTAGAGCCCGACCCCGATGCCGCTCAGGAACGAGAAG
>DATLWQ010000095.1:0-2324 GCA_035576225.1 Fimbriimonadaceae bacterium
TGCCGTTCACGCTGCGTTACACGACCGACGGTACGGTGCCGACCGAAGAGTCCGCGGAGTACGAGGGGCCGCTGACGGTGACAAAGAGCGAGACGGTCTCGTTCGCGCTGGTCTCGGCGAAGGGGACGGTCGGCGACGTGACGAAGGTGGAGTGCGTGCAGGCCAAGCCGGAAAAGGTCGATTCGCTTCCGAGCGGGCTTCGTGTAGACGTGTATGAGGGCGACTGGCAGACGGTGCCTGACTTCACGGACTTACGGCCGGTCAAGTCGGCTATTGCGACGGTCGTGGACGTCTCGCCGAGGACGCGGGACGACTACTTTGCTCTGCGGTACACGGGCCTGTTCGTTGCACCGGTGGACGGCGTGTATCGGTTCCGTCTGGGCAGCGACGACGGTTCGTACCTCAAGATCGCGGGTGCCAAGGTCATCGACAACGATGGTCTGCACGGCTACGTCCAACGCGAGGGTGCGGTGCGGCTGGCCGCAGGCGCATACCCGGTCGAGGTTGGAATGTTCGAGTCGGGCGGTGCACAGCAACTCACGCTTGAAGTCCTGACACCTGACGGTCAGTGGACCTCGGACACGAACGGGCTGTTCGTCAGGAGGGAATAGGGGAGGGTGCGCAGGTGGCGTCGCAGGGCCGGGCAGACCGGTAGATACGGTGCCGCAGGAGAACCTGCGGCGTGGCGCGCCGTCTACAAGGACTACTACTGGGACCGGCTCGAGCAGGCGTTCGCGGGCGCGAAGGAACTTGGTGCAGGATCGCGCGGGCACGGCCTGGTCGGATACCGGACGATCGAAGGGGAGACGATGACTCGCGTGAACGGCGAGATCAACGACGTCAACGAGTGGCTGAAGATCGAAGTGATCCCAGGCGAGATGGTGGAGCCGTTGGAGCGGCTGACGGAGCGCGTCATCGAGGGCTGCGACGCGGTCGCTACAAGGATGGGTTTCGAACACGGGCCGGAGACGCTCTTGACCGTGATGGCTGCGGAGGCGAACGTGCCGTGGATGCCGGGACGACAAGGGTACTGCGTCGACAAGTACCCGTACGACAAGATCTGCATTCCGCACAGTTCGCTGCGCGACCACGACGATCTGCAGCACGTCGTACACCACGAATACGCGCACGTGGTCAACCTCAACCTTTCGCAGGGGCGTTGTCCGTTGTGGCTGGACGAGGCGGTCGCGATGGCGATCGGCGGTGGGGCGGACCGTCGCGCGTGGTCCGCGCTTGCCAAAGGGAGTGCGCAGTGGCTCGACCCGGAGGTATTGGACGCCTCTTTCGGTCGCAACAGGGAGGACGAGCGAGAGTGGCGGATCGTGTGGCTTGGTTACCAGCAGTCGGCGGTGATCGGCACCTATCTGGCGCAGGAGCACGGGACGCGAGGGCTCGGGCGGCTGATGCGGGGGTTCGCGAACAACTCGTTCCTGAGGGACCTCCTGCTGAGCGCGAAGGGGCTCGGTCAGGTCGACGAGGCGTTGAACGAGGTCTACGGGTTCAATACGCGGACTCTGTTCGAGCGCTCGTTCGAGTGGCTGCGGGCCGGTTCAGGCTCATAGGCCGAGGGGGTGCCCTCGGTATACTGGAACCTCATCGGCGCAACGGCGCGACGGCGAGTCTTGGGCAAATCCCACCAAACACAGGCAGGACTTAACGTGGCAAAGGCAAAACCATCCAGTAGCGCGACTCCCCAGATCTCGAAGGCGAAGGCGGAGCAGTTCTACCGACAGATGCTGAAGATCCGCCACTTCGAGGAGAAGTGCGAGGTCGCTTATCGGCACGGCAAGGTCGGCGGATACATGCACGTGTACATCGGCATGGAGGCGACGGCGGTCGGTTGGAGCGATGCGATCCAGGTCGGTTACGACTACGTGATCTGCGCTTACCGGGACCACCCGCAGCCGCTTCTCATGGGCTCGGACCCGGTGAAGGTGATGTCCGAGATCATGGGCCGCAGAGGCGGGCTCAGCGGCGGCAAAGGCGGATCGATGCACCTCTACGACATCGAGCGCGGGCTCTTCGGCGGGTGGGGGATCGTCGGCGGGCACACGTCGCTCGGAGGGGGGCTGGCGTTTGCCGCAAAGTACCGCGGCGAGGACAGGGTGACGCTCTGCTATCTCGGCGACGGCGCGGCGAACGCGGGCGTGTTCTACGAGACGATGAACATGTGCGGGCTGTGGGACCTGCCTGTTATCTTCATCATCGAGAACAACGAGTTTGCGATGGGGACGCGGCTGGAGTACCACGCGGCCGACACACGGCTCTACCACCGCGGTGCGCCGTTCGACATCAAGAGCGAGCGGATGGACGGGATGGACGTC
>DATLWQ010000096.1:0-7517 GCA_035576225.1 Fimbriimonadaceae bacterium
GTCTCAAGAAAGGATTCTTCATCGACGAGCACCTTCAAAAGAAGGTCGACTCGCTCAACGATAAGAACGAAAAGAAGCTGATCAAGACGTGGTCGAGGAGGTCGACGGTCACACCTGACATGATCGGTCACACGATCGCCGTCCACGACGGCAGAAAGCACGTTCCGGTCTTCGTCACGGAGAACATGATCGGCCACAAACTCGGTGAGTTCGCACCCACGCGGACCTACCGGGGACACGACGGGAAGATTCCCGAGCGGGGTGCCAAACTCAGGTAGGCGACAGTCCTGGAAAGCCAGCCTCGAAAGGTACACTTTGAGGCCTTGCGCCGACCGGACGACAGCCTCGGAGCGAGAGGACGATGGAAGTCAGAGCAGTAGCCAAATTTGTACGGGTCCAGCCGCGAAAAGTGCGCCAGGTGGCCCGAGAGGTCCGCGGCCAGTCGGCCGTGCGGGCCGCTGACGTCCTACGCTTCCATCCGGGCAAGGGCGCCTTCGTCCTGGCACGGGTCATCAGGAGCGCCGTCGCCAACGCGACGGAGAACCACGGAGCCAACCCCGACAATCTGCGGATCAGCGCGATCGAAGTCAACGAGGGCCCGATGATGAAGAGGATCCGCGCCAAGGCCATGGGCCGCGCAGGCAGGATCCAGAAGAAGATGAGCCACGTGACCGTCGTCGTCGAGGAGACGGAAGGCAAGGCCAAGATCAAGCCCCACGGCACGAAGGCAAAGCCGCGCCCGACCTTCGCACCTGCGAAGTCCAAGGGCAAGAAGAAGCAGGGCGCCAAAGTCGAAGAGGCCCCAGTGAAGACCGAAGAGGCGGCTGTTGAAGAGCAGGTGCAGGAAGAGGAACAGGTGCAAGAACAGGCTGTGACAGAGACGCAAGAAGAAGCGGCGAAGGAAGAACAGACCGAAGCCGCAGACGAGGAGGCCAAGGAGTAGCATGGGTCAGAAAATCCACCCCGTGGGCTTCCGGCTCGGCATCATCCGAGGGCACGACAGCCACTGGATCTGCCCCAAGCGGCAGTATCGCGAACTGCTGGTCTCCGACCACAACATCCGCAAGTACCTGCGGGGCAAGATCGGTAAGGGCCTCGTCTCTCGGGTCGAGATCGAGCGAGCGGCGAACCGCATCAAGGTCACGATCTTCACGTCGCGCCCCGGAGCGGTCATCGGCCGCGGCGGAAAGGGCATCGACGAGATCAGCAACGAACTCAACCACAAGATCCGGCGCGAGGACCCCTCGGCACAGGTCCAGGTGAACGTCGCCGAGGTACGACAGCCGGAACTCGACGCACAACTGGTCGCCGAGAACATCGCCGTCCAACTCGAGCGCCGCATCTCGCACAGGCGCGCGATGAGGCAGGCGATCACCCGCTCGATCCGAATGAACGGCCGTGGGATCAAGATCATGGTCTCGGGACGGCTCAACGGCGCTGAGATCGCGCGGACCGAGGCGGACATGGTCGGCAAGATTCCGCTCCACACGTTGCGCGCGGACATCGATTTCGGCCTGGCCGTCGCGTTCACAATCTACGGCACGGTCGGCGTCAAGGTCTGGATCTACCGCGGCGAGGTCCTGCCGGAGAAGCAGATTCTTGCGGCGATCGAGGCGGAGAACAAGCAGTCGCGCAGGTCGCGCCGCAGGCCCGACGGTGAGGCTGCGCCCGAGGCAGCCGCTCCCGAGCAGAGCGCCGTGCCACAGGACAACGAGACACCACAGGAGGCGACCCCCAATGTTGATGCCCAAGAGGTCTAAGTACAGGAAGCAGCACCGAGGACGAATGAGCGGCAACAGCAAGGGCGGCGACAATATTTCGTTCGGCGACTTCGGCCTGATGGCACTGGAGCCGGCTTGGGTCTCCAACCGCCAGATCGAGGCTGCCCGTATCGCCATGACCAGGCACATCAAGCGCGGCGGTAAGGTCTGGATCAGGGTCTTCCCGGACAAGCCGATCACCAAGAAGCCGCTCGAGCAGCGCATGGGCAAGGGCAAGGCTGCCGTCGAGGGCTGGGTCGCCGTCGTGAAGCCGGGCAAGGTGCTGTTCGAGATGAACGGCGTCGACGTCCAGACGGCGAAGGAAGCCATGCGCTTGGCACAGCACAAGCTTTCCATCAAGACAAAGTTCGTTTCGCGCGAGGATGACGCCTTTTAGGCCATGAGAACAGACATGAAAGCGATCAAAGCAAGCACGCTGAGAGAGAAGTCAGTCCCTGAACTCGAGGAGATGCTCGAGCAGGAGAGGGCTGCGCTCTTCAAGGACCGCCGCGACCTCGTGTTCCGGCAGACCACGGACGTCAGTTCGCTCAAGCAGCGTCGACACAACATCGCACGCATCCTCACGCTGATCAACGAGAAGAAGCGCGGCGGAGAAGGCTCATGAGTACCGTCGCGAACCGGGGTGGCCGTAAAGTCAGGAGGGGCGTCGTCAAGTCCAACAAGATGGACAAGACGTGCGTGGTGAGGCTGGAGCGGAGTTATCAGCACCCCTTGTACGGCAAAACGGTGCGGAAGTCCAAGAGTGTGAAGGCGCACGACACGGTCGGCTGTGACGTCGGGGACACGGTCGACATCATGGAGACACGTCCGATCAGCAAGGACAAGCGCTGGCGCGTCGTTCGGATCGTGGAGAAGGTCAAGTAGCGCAAAGACGGTTTAGACAGGAGCGGAAGAATGGTTCAACAGTTTACGAGGCTGAAAGTCGCCGACAATTCGGGAGCGCGCGAGGTCATGTGCATCCGCGTGCTCAAGGGCTCGCAGCCCCGCTACGCGGGTGTGGGCGACCTCATCGTCGCTTCTGTCAAGTCAGCAACGCCGAACATGCCCATCAAGAAGGGCGAAGTCGTTCGGGCAGTGGTCGTGCGCACAAAGAAGGCAGTGCGAAGGCCGGACGGCTCGACGCTGCGGTTTGACGAGAACGCCTGCGTGGTCATCAACCCGCAGAACATGGAGCCCAGGGGCACGCGCATCTTCGGCCCAGTGGCGCGCGAACTGCGCGACGGTCAGTTCATGAAGATCGTCTCGCTCGCACCGGAGGTCATCTAATGCCGACGAAAGCAGAACTCAAGAGGCTCGCGAACCTGCCTAAGTGCAAGTTCCGCAAGGGCGACAAGGTCGTCATCATCGCGGGAAAGGACAAGGGCCAGGAGGGCTACATCGCCGCAGTCGAGCCGAAGACCAACCGCGCGCTGGTGCTCCAGGACAACCCGGAGAACCCGGACCAGCCGCTGCCGCTCAACACGGTGGTCAAGCACCGCAAAGCGAGGTTCCAAAACGAGAAGTCGGCGCGCCTGAAGATTCCTGCGCCGATCGATATGAGCAACCTCATGGTGCTCGACCCGGAGACCAACGCGCCGACGCGGGTCGGTCGGCGCAAAGAGGACGGGAAGGTCGTCCGCTACGCCAAGAAGACTGGAAAGACGATCATCGACGGACCCGTGATCGAGGAGAAGGAGTAACAGATGGCTAGGAAGGATGGCAAGGAAAAGCCGGTAGCGCCGAAGAAGCTCCCAGCGCCCCGCCTGAAGAAGATCCACCGCGAGAAGGTGGCGCCAGCGATGACCGAGCAGTTCAAGTACTCGTCACAGATGCAAGTGCCGACCCTCACGAAGATCGTCGTCAATATGGGCACGGGATCCGAGGAGAAGGAGATCGACAACTACATCCGCGACATGGCGACGGTCACCGGTCAGAAGCCGATCGTCACGAAGGCGAAGAAGTCGGTCTCGAACTTCAAGGTTCGCGAAGGCATGAAGATCGGCTGCTGCGTGACGCTGCGTGGCGATCGCATGTGGCACTTCTTCGACAGGCTCTGCACAGTCGCCCTCCCGAGGATCCGCGACTTCCAGGGCCTCTCCCGCCGCAGTTTCGACGGTCGCGGCAACTACTCGATCGGCCTGAAGGAGCAGTTGGTCTTTACCGAGATCGACTACGACAGTTTTGACAAGATCCGGGGCATGGACGTAACGATCGTCACCAGCGCGCCGAACGACGAGCAGGGTGCCGCTTTGCTCAAGGGCCTCGGCCTCCCGTTGCGCGACAAGTAGGCGTCACGTGGCGCTGAGCCGCCCCTCGCTCGGCAAGTGGCGCCTGTGGAGCGCGCTGCTGTCCGTTTTCTTCCAGGACGGCGTTGCCTATCGCGCACAGGGCGTCATCTGGATCCTCACCGACGTCACTGTCCTGCTCGTCATGCCGCTCGTCTGGATCTCGGCGTCCAAGGGCGGCCCGATCAACGGGTTCTCGACGGCGGACTTTGTCAACTACTACCTGTGCGTCGTGCTGATCACGCAGTTCGTGCAGAGCCACTTCATGTGGGACGTTGCGTTCGAGATAAGGGAAGGTGTCTTCTCGGCGCAGATCGTCCGCCCTGTCAATTGGTTGGAGTTTATGTTGGTTCGCAACCTCGCGTGGCGGTGCATCCGGCTGGTGCTGTTCCTGCCCTGGTTCCTGGTCTTTGCGTTCGCCTACCGCGGATACCTCGGCGCCGGGGAGTTCCACCTGACCTGGCAGTTCTTCCTCTCCGTCGTGCTGGGGCACAGCGTCAGCGTGATGACCGTCCTGGCGATGTCGCTGATCGCCCTGTTCGTTCAGGAGGCTCAGACGATTTTCGAGATTTACTACCTGCCGATGCTGTTCCTCAGCGGGCAGATGTTCCCGGTCGCGCTCTACCCGGCCTGGGCGCAGAAACTCTCCTCCTGGCTTCCCTTCTACTACACGGTCGGGGCTCCGACGGACATCCTGGTCGGTCGTACGCACGGTGCCCACCTGACGGGCGTCCTTCTGGCCCAGGTCGCCTGGGTGCTTGCTATGGCCGTGGCGTTCCGGCTCATGTGGCGCTTCGGGCTCAGGCACTATACGGGGGTGGGGATGTGAACCCGGATCGCCCGTATTCGTACCTGTTGGGCCCACGCAGGCAGTAACTGGCGTGAACCTGGGGCGTCAGGAAGATGTAAGATCATGTCGAGGGACGCCTTGAGGCTCAACCTGCACGTGTCTGCAAAGAACGCGCACATGGAAGCGGTCAGCGAACGAGACTCCGACGAGACTTTGGTCGCGAAAGCCCGCAACGGCGAGTACCGTGCCTTTGAACTGCTGTTCGAGCGGCACAGGGCGCTCGTCTATCGGTTCGTCTATCAGATGGCGCACCGCAGGGACGACGCAGAGGACATCGTCCAAGAGGTCTTCGTGCGCGCGTACCAGAACCTGCACAGGTATAGGGACGAGGCGAAGTTCACGACGTGGCTCCTCCGGATCGCGACGAACCTCGGAACCGACCGGGCCAGGATGGTACAGAGACGCATGAACCTCGAGCAGAAAGAGGCGGCAGGTGCGTTGTCATGGATGACCGTCGGCGAGACGGACAACCCGATCGACAACCTCGAACATGAAGAACTGAAAGACGTTTTGAGACGCGCCCTCGGAGCATTGCCGGACCACCACCGCAATGTCATCGTGATGCGCGACATCGAAGAGATGGAATACCAGGACATAGCGGCCACGCTTGGATGCACCATTGGCGGTGCCAAATTGCGAGTCCTCAGGGCCCGTCGGGCGCTGAGAGACCGGGTCGCGCCTCTCTTGACGGAGGCGAACCTACAATGAAAAAGAACAGACTGGACCAATTGATCAGCGCGGCGTTCGGAGACGAAGGCATCGAACTCGGTCGTCTGACCGACGAAGAGCAGAGACAGTTCGACGCGCTGCAGTCGGTGAGCGACGGACTCAAGGGCCTGCGTGACGTGCCCGAGTGCCAACTCAGCAACGAGCGGTTGCGCAACGCGATTTTGAACGGTGCTGTCAAACAGCGCTCGTTCCCCGGATGGGGGATCGCCACTGCGACCGTCGTGTGCTCCGCGCTAGCGGTGCTCGTACTGCAGTCGCGCTTCAACCGCGCGCCAGAACAGCAACAGCCCGTCGCTCAGAACACCGAGCAGACCGCGCCCGCCGTCAAGGCCGACGACGCAGGTTCGGCGAAGACTACGGAAACAAAGGTCGCCGTGCAGGATTCACCGATCGTAGACAACACAGCGCCCGTCAAGCGCGTCGCAACGAGGACCACTCCGCATGCTGATCCCGTAGCCGCCGAGAGCCCCATACCCGAGTACATGGTCTTGGCCGGACGTGATCCGAACGCGGTCGATCTGGCGCCCGTCAGTTTCAGCGGCGACGTCCATATTTCGATTCCTAGCGACGTAGGCACCAAGCCCGTAGAGGCAGACCGAAGCGGCGTAGTCGTCGTGGACGCTGACCAGACGAACAGCAACGGGGCCTACGAGGCCACAGAAGTAACCTCCTATGGTAATGTCGTTTTCGGTGGTTAGCCTTGTCCTGGCGCTTGCGCAGCAGCAAGCAGTCCCGGTCCAGGACTCCGCGGTCTGGAAGACCGTGCGCACCTCCGTCGTGACGATCCAGAACGGTGGAGTCGCGGCGCTCATCGATGACAGTGGCCTGTTCCTGGCGCACGCCAGTTCGGTGCCGGGGAACCAGGTCAAGGCGAAGTTCTTCGATGGGACGCAGGTCACCCTCATCGACGTCGCCACCGACGAGCAGACGCAACTCACGCTCTTGAAGGCGACGGTCTGGCGGCAGGGCACGCACAACGTCGTGCAGGTTGCGTCCACTCCGGCGACCGCCAAACTTGAACTGCTCGCCGTCACCACAGACGGCCCCAAGTCGGGAGAGTTCGTCACCGACGGCCTGACCGGCGTGATGCGCCCGAGCCTACGATACGTGCCGCTCAGCGAGATCAGGCTGGCCTCCAGTGACGACCAGTTGGGCGGAGCAATGGTTTTCAATGCTTCCGGTGAACTGATGGGCGTCCTCGGCGCGACGCTCTCCACCGACAGTGACAAGAAGGGCTCGCGGTCGAACGCACTGAGCGGCGGAGGCAGCGCCGCCGAGGCTCTCAAGTTCGGTCTCGACAAGTTCGGACCACAGGGCCTCACGGTCGCCTACGCGCTCGGCAGGGAAGTCCTGGAGCGGGTCGTCGACGGGTTCAAGAGCCCGACACACAAGGTCGATCACCCGACGATCGGAATCTTCTTCAAGGCGACAGTCGACGGCAAGGGCGTCTACATCGACACAGTCATGGGCGGGTCTCCTGCAGCAAACGCTGGCCTCGAGCCAGGGGACGTGATCTTGGAGGTCGACGGCGAGCCGGTCAACAATCCCGTCGATTTGGCAGTGCTCCTTTTCCGGCACAACGTCGGCGACGTGCTCAGCATCAAGTATATGAGGGGCATCCTTAAAGCGACGACCCAGGTGAAGGTCGAGGGCAGTCAGTCCACGCTCGGCCTATAGTCGCGCACGATCCATCGGAACTGCGGCTCACCGCGCCAATAACTTTCTTCCAATGTGAACGCAAGATCCATGGGACCGTCGTGCCACGCCTCGCTCAGACTGCGACCAAATCCGAACGCCATGGCTTGTCTCCTTGCGCCGTCGCGCGCCTCGATGTCCAGCCTCACGTGATCCGGGTTGGTCGTAGGAGCGAGCCAAGATTCTAGAGCCAAGATT
>DATLWQ010000097.1:0-3292 GCA_035576225.1 Fimbriimonadaceae bacterium
GGACGACGAGTTCGCCCAGTCGGTCGACCTGGCGGACGTCGACGAACTGAAAGAGAAGATACAAGAACACATCCTGCGCTCGAAGCGCCAGATCGCGCAGGAGGCGCTCAACGAGAGGCTCCTGGAAAAACTGCTTGAATCGAGCACGGTCCACGTCGCCGACACGGCCTGGGAGGGCGTAGCGGAGCGGCGTCTTGCGGAGATCCGCGAGGAACTCAAGAAGCAGGGTTCGACCCTCGCGGAGTACGCCAAGCACAACGGAATGGAGGAGGAGGACTTCGTCTCCGCCCAGAAGAACGAGGCCAGAACCCAGGTGCAGCGGGCCGTCCTGATCGAGCGTATCTTTAACAAAGAGGGGATGAAGGTCACGGACCAGGACGCCAGCGAGCAGTTCGTCCGGATCGCCTACGAGAACCGGGTTCCGGAGGCGGACATCAAGAAGTTTGCGAAGGAGTACGGCCCGCAGATCAGGGACGAGGTCGTCTACAGGACGATGTACTCGAAAGTGATGCGGCTGATCAACCAGGAGGCCAAGATCACGGAAGTCGAGGTCCCCAGCGGCCAGGGAGGCGGAAACTAGGCTCATTTGACCCTAAGAACCCGCCCTGTCAAGGCCAATAACATAGTGTGTGCCTGAAAGGATGTTTGAACCTATGAAGGAATCGTTTGTCGGAGTCCCGTTCGTAATCGAGCAGTCGGCGCGCGGCGAGCGCAGTTATGACATCTGGTCGAGGCTCCTCAAGGACAGGATCGTCTTCCTTGGCACGCCGATCGACGACTACGTGGCGAACCTGATCATCGCGCAGTTGCTCTTTCTCGAGAAGGAGGACCCCGACAAGGACATCGAGTTCTACATCCACAGCCCGGGCGGCTCCGTGAGTGCCGGCCTGGCGGTCTATGACACAATGCAGATGATCAAGCCCGACGTGGCGACCATGTGCGTGGGCCAGGCCGCTTCGATGGGCGCAGTTCTGTTGGCGGGGGGCTCGAAGGGCAAGCGGTTCGCGCTGCAGAACAGCCGGGTGATGATCCATCAGGTCTCGGGCGGGGCGCAAGGCTCGGTCGCAGACATGAAGATCGCCATTGCCGAGGCTGACAAGTACATGGACACCTTGATGCAGATCCTGGCCGACGCAAGCGGCAAGGACAAGAAGCAGGTGTACAAGGACTGCGACCGCGACCACTTCATGTCGGCAGCGGAGTCGCTTGAGTACGGTTTGATCGACAAAGTGTTGGAGCCTGGGGCTCGGTAGATATGTAGAGAAAAGGATCATTTACGATGGCTCGTTCGGAAGATAACAACAAGTGTTGCCTTTGCGGGAAGCACAAAGACGAAGGTCGAAAGATCATCGTCGGTCTGCACGGCGCGGTCTGTTCTGACTGCGTCAGCCTGTGCAACGACATCCTCTCCTCCAGCGGCGATTCGGCCCCGGTCGGCACGTCGCCCCAGCGGCGGTCGAGCGACGGCACGTCCTCTGTCAGGAGCGCGGCCGAAGGCGCCAAGAAGCCGATCCCGAAACCGAAAGAGATCGTCGAGTACCTGGACGGCTATGTGATCGGCCAGGAGCACGCCAAGCGGGCCCTCTCCGTCGCGATCTACAACCACTACAAGCGGATCCACGACGACCGGCTCGACGACGACGTCGAACTGCAGAAGAGCAACATCCTGATGGTCGGTCCGACCGGCTGCGGCAAGACGCTGCTTGCACAGACCCTGGCGCGGATGCTCGAAGTCCCGTTCGCGATGACGGACGCTACGGCGCTCACCGAGGCCGGGTACGTCGGCGAGGACGTCGAGAACATCCTCCTGAAGCTTTATCAGTCGGCGGAGCAGATGAACCCCCGCAACCCGAAGCCTTTGTGCGAGCGCGGCATCATCTACGTCGACGAGATCGACAAGATCGGCCGTAAGTCCGACAACCCGTCCATCACGCGCGACGTGAGCGGGGAAGGGGTGCAGCAGGCGCTCCTGAAGATCCTGGAAGGCACGAGCGCGAACGTCCCTCCGCAGGGCGGGCGCAAGCACCCGCAACAGGAGTACATCCAGATCGACACGACGAACATCCTGTTCATCTGCGGCGGCGCATTCGAGGGACTCTCCGAGATCATCATGCGACGGCAGAAGGAGAACGTGCTCGGATTCCGCGCGGACCCGCAGAGCAAGCAGGACCGCAAGAAGGACATCCTTCGCGCAGTGCTGCCTGAGGATCTGCTGCAGTACGGCCTGATCCCCGAGTTCATCGGCCGCCTGCCGGTGCTGACCTCGCTGGACGAACTGGACGAGGACGCGCTGTTGAGGATCCTGACGGAGCCCCGCAACGCGATCACGAAGCAGTACAAGAAGTTCTTCGAACTGGACGACGTCGACCTCGAGTTCGAGGAGGGCGCCCTGCGCGACATCGCCCGCGAGGCGATCAAGCGCAAGACTGGGGCGAGGGCACTGCGGGCGATCCTTGAGAACATCATGCTGGAAGTGATGTACGAGGTGCCTTCGAGCAACGACATCAAGAAGGTGATTTTGCCGGACGGCGTCGTCTCGCAGCACGCGAAACCGATCATGTTGAACGCGGAGCAAGTGAAAGAGGCCAGTTAGGTTACTGGCTGGTCATTTCCCCAGAACCGCCCGCACCCTGTCAAAGGTGCGGGCGGTGTGCATTTGGAATCATTGAATAAGTGTGTTGGGTCGGGTTGGGTCCGACCACTTTGAATAGGCTGGTTATTGCGGTTATGTACCTGATCAATTGGAACCCGGGCAGTTCGCGCCTGGAAGCAAATTTCGGCGGTTGTGTCACTGAGGGTGAAGCGAGCGTCTTTCTGGAAGAGTTGCAGGAGCAACTCGACCAGGTCACCGGACAAGAGTTCAGTCTCGTCCTTGACTTCGCGACCACCAAGCGACTGGAGAACGGCGTCATGGACCTCTTCTGCGCGGCGCGCAAGGCGAGCCAGGTCGCTGGGGCCTCCAAGGTCGTCTTCGTCGCGCACGACGAGGCTGAGGCCGTTGACCTCACCGACTCGCGGCTGCAAGAGGTCCTCGAGGGCCGCGAAGAGTACGTGTCCTTCAAGTACGCGTCCTAAGTCCGCGACGGATCATCGATGTTTCCCCGCCCCCGCTCCCTTGGAGCGGGGGCCACGCCGTTGTCTGGACAAGAACCGGGCTGGGGACTCGCCCGGGCGATCTGTCATACTGGCGGGCGGACTGCCCCATCGTCTAACGGTAGGACAGCGGTTTCTGGTACCGTAGGTTGGGGTTCGAATCCCTGTGGGGCAGCCAAAAAGTTTGGGTAACGGGAGA
>DATLWQ010000098.1:0-8721 GCA_035576225.1 Fimbriimonadaceae bacterium
CCCATCGCGCGAAGTTCCTTGACCGCCTCTTTCGCACCTGGCTTGACAGTGTCGGCGACACTGACCACTCCGGCGGCCTTGCCGTCGATGGCGACGGCCATCGGTGTTCGACCCTTGGCAGCGCTCGCCTCGAATTCATGGCCCAAAGCAGGCTCTAGGACGCCGCGCTCCTGCATGAAGCGCAGGCTACCGACGGCCACCTCCTTGCCAGAGACGCTGGCGACGATTCCACGGCCGGTAACGGACTCGAACGAGCGCGGCTCATCGAGGGCCAGGCCCGCCTCTCCCGCCGCACGGACGACAGCCAGACCGACGGGGTGCTCCGACCGCAACTCGGCGCTCGCAGCGGCTTGAAGGACGTCGTTCTCTGTGTAGGCTCCGAGCGGACTAACCTCCACTAATCGAGGCTTGCCCTCGGTGACCGTCCCTGTCTTGTCCAGAACGACCGCGTCGATCTTGTGCGCCGTCTCAAGGCTGCCCGCGTCCTTGACCAGGATGCCGTGCTTTGCGGCCCGGCCCGTGCCGACCATGATGGCCGTCGGCGTGGCGAGGCCGAGAGCGCAGGGGCACGCGATGATGAGGACAGAGACCGCAGCGACGAGAGAATCGGTCACGCGATCCGCGACGGGGCTCGCGATGAACCACACGACGAAAGTGACGATCGCGGCGATCATCACGCTCGGCACGAAGATTCCGCTCACGACGTCGGCGAGCCGCTGGATCGGTGCCTTGCTTCCCTGGGCGTCCTGCACCGCGCGGACGATCTGTTGCAGCACCGTGTCCTTGCCGATCTTGTTCGCGACGAAGGTGAACGATCCTGTGGTGTTGACGGTTGCACCGAACACCTGGTCGCCGACAGACTTTGTGACCGGGATGCTTTCGCCAGTCAGCATGCTCTCGTCGATCGCGCTGCCTCCGCTCTGAATTTCGCCGTCCACTGGGATGCGTTCGCCCGGACGCACGACTACGGCGTCACCGACGACGACCTCGGAGATCGGGACGTCGCGCTCCGATCCGTCGCGAACCACGCGAGCAGTCTTTGGCTGGAGGCCGATTAGGCTCCGGATTGCGTCGCCCGCCTTCGCCTTCGCGCGCGCCTCGAGAAGCCGACCGAGGAGGACGAGGGTGACGATGACAGCCGCCGCCTCGAAGTAGACGGGCGGGTGCATCGTGTTGGGCGAGACGAATCCTGGAAAGAGGACTGAGAGGGTGCTATAGCCGTAGGCCACGCCCGTGCCTAGCGCAACAAGCGTGTTCATGTCGGCGCCGTGCTGGCGGAACGACTTCCACGCCCCGACGAAGAAGTGCCTTCCTGAATAGATCAGTACCGGGGTCGAGAGGACCAGTTGCGCCCAATCCATTGATGGCAGTTCGAGGAAGTTGTGGAGGACGGAGTCGTCGGGCAGAACATGCGGCAGCATCGCAATGAAGAGCACAGGGATGGTGAGCGAAACCGCCACGAGGAACCTGCTGAGCAGATCGACGAACTCCTCGTGCCGCGCTGTCTGCTCCCAGTCGGTGTCGACGTCCTCGCTCTGCTTCGTTGCGGCGATGCCTTTTGTCTGCAACGCCTTTTCGATGTCCTGGACGCTCGTCGTCGAGGAGAGGAACGTGAGTTGAAGAGTGCCGGAGTGGCGAGATGCGCTTAGGACTCCGGGGATCGCGAGAGCCGCCGCCTCGGCCGCAGAGTCGTCAGTTTCGAGCGTCGCCTGTGCGACTCCCGCCGTGTCGTAGCCGGTACGCCGGATGACGTCGACGAGGCCGCCTGTCGTCATCGTGCCGGGCTCGTAGGTGACCGTCGCCTGTTTAGTGGCGAAATTGACGGTGGCGTCAGTGACATCTTGTGCGCGCTTGAGGTTCTTCTCGATCCTCTGGGCACATGCCGCGCAGGACATACCGGTGATGGGAAGGGTGACCCGCTCAGTGCTCATGGGTTCCTCCTTCCTTGGACCCTGGCGAGGACATGAAGAAGTACCAGACCACCCAGGCGACCGCTATCGCTGCACCTATGACAACCGCTACTTCTGCCGCATCCATGGTCCTATTTTGTCTTGCCTCCGGTTCTACAAGTCCTTTAGACCGGGAACCGTGCCCGGCCCTGGGCCCTTATAGGCACGATCGATGCTTGGATGTCGGCGCGTCCGTGAAAGGCTGTTCGACCTGTTGGACCAGGAACTGGGCCAGGTCGAGTCCGCGATGGTGCGAAGCCACCTCTGCGTGTGCAGCAGTTGTCGACTTGCGGCGAACGACGCGCAGGCGCTTCTGGACTGTGTGCGGCGGAGCTGCGAGGATTTCAAGGTGCCTCCGGGCCTCGCCGAACGGATCCAGCGCGTCCTCGACGACGCGACGCGATAAAATGCGTCCTATGCGCGTACACATGGTGCGCGAGCCGGAGCCGCCGGTCCGCGATCAACTGGTCGATTCACTCAAAGAGGTGGCGCCCGTCTCGTTCGGCCCTGCGATCGACCCCTTGACGACGGTGCTAGTGGAGGGGCAACTGAAGCCGGAGCACATGGAGGCCGCACCGAAGGTTGAGCATGTGATTATTCCTTTCGCCGGGCTCCAGCCCAAGACCAAGGAGGTCCTGTTAAAGTATCCGGGGGTGAAGGTGTACAACCTTCACCACAACGCCTCGGCGACTGCCGAGATGGCGATGGCGCTGCTGCTGGCCTGCGCACGAAGAATCGTAGGGCTGCACAACGGCTTCTGCCATGACGACTGGGAGCCTCGGTACTTCTCTCGCGACGCGCTTGGGCTGTTCGGCAAGAACGTGGTCGTGCTGGGTTTCGGGGAGATCGGCCAGAGGGTCGGGCGGATGTGCGAGGGGTTCGGGATGAAGGTCGTCGGGGTGACCTCTCAGAACGTCGGCGATCTGAGGTCGCTCTTGCCTACTGCTGACTACCTCGTGGTGACGGCCCCGCTGACTCCTGCGACGGAAGGTCTCGTCGGGGCTGAGGAGATCGGTCTTTTGCCATCCAACGCGGTAGTCGTCAACGTGGGCCGCGGGAAGGTGATCGACGAGGGGGCGCTGTTTGCCGCGCTGAAGGAGGAGAGGATCGACTCGGCCGGGCTGGACGTCTGGTGGCAGTACCCAAGGTCGCCAGAGGAGAAGGTCTCGCCAAGCGCGCACCCGTTCGGGTCGCTGCGCAACGTGGTCATGACGCCGCACGTCGGCGGCGGATGGCGCGAAGCGGAGCCGGCGCGGATGGCCGCTCTCGCTGACCTGCTGCGCCAAATCGCGTCGGGCGGATCACCCCGCACTCTGGACATCGAGCGGGGGTACTGAGGCCGGCTAGGCAGATGCGCCTCTACGAACACACAATCAAATTCATCAGTTTGAAAGCACTCTCTTGGCAGACTTGCAGCGTGAGCGTTTCAATGCCTGATGAGTTCCGCACGGTAGCCGACCGGCCTGCTCGTAGCTCCAGTACCGTTGTCGCTTGAGACAAAGTAGGAGAGTTCGTATGCGACCTGAATACCTACTGACTGGACGCCCGCAAGAAACGCGTTCGCAGCGTCGGAACCATCCAGTCGATAACGAGCGGGATCTGCCCGAATTTGGTTGGCAAACGCGCCCCACAAATACCCTGACATCTTTGAGCGAAGGAGCGAGTCTGGCACGGTTCCTCCGTACTCCGTCAGTTGACTGCCCGCAAGACGCCCCTCTGCTTCATCCAGTAGGCTGCGAGAAGCATCGAGGTTTGCTGCCAAGTATCTCTTCAGCGAGTCGAGTGCCCGACGCGACATTTCGGTCTGGAGACGGTCGTGTATCCCGACGAACCGAAAACCGAGCCCATATGTCTCGGACGACCGTCGTCTTCCCTCCGCGTAAATAGCTTCTCGCTCCTTTTCGCTGAGATCCTTCATGACCAAGGCCCCCTCTACCAGTTCATTCGTGACACGCTTCTTTCGCTCAGCGTCGTAGGAAGGCTCGATCTTGCACGACACAGACTCGCCGTTCACAGCCGCATCGACCACGAGTTCGGCACTCAGGCGCATCTTGACCTGGCTCAGGTTACTGCCGCCTCTGACCATCTCGAGCCCTGCGGAGCCAAAAATGTAGGCCACGGCCTCTAACTCGTCTTGCGACAGGTCGCGGAGTGCGACTATGCCGTCTGCATCCGCATGGTGAAGAAGGGCGTCGAGTGCGGTGACGGCTGAGACCCTCCAGCGCAATTCGGGAATCTCTCTGTCGAAAACGAAGGCGGGCTGTCCAGCCTCTTCTACATACAAGAAGTCCCGTTCTGGGAAGAACGCTTTCATTTTGTCAACAGAATCGATGACCTCGTTCTTCTTGGAAAACTTCTGCCAAGCCGAAGCTTCGGCTCCAGGAGTCAGCACGAGCACGCACTGGAACCGGGGCTGGGCGCCGTTGGCCGCACAAGTGGCGGCCAGCAGCGACATAGCGAGCGTGCAGACAGGGAACCGCGAGCCCGCCTTACGCACCACCCTGTGCCTCCTCAGGAGGAACTGGTTCAAAGTACGCCTGTTCAAACACATACATGTCCAGCGTCCGAACGTACTTTTCGTCGGGGTCAGGCGGCGTGTAGACAAGCCATCCAGTTCCATCTCTGTCGTCCCAGTCCCCAACATATCTCCACAATTCACTGGGCATGACATGCTTAGTCCCGCCCACCGTATCTTCCCAGTCGTTATGCGCCTCGGCAGAGTAGAGTGAAGGGAACCAAGGACATCCTGCCTCCTGTCCCGCAGGCAATGGTGGGCCAGAGACATAAAAGTGGGAATGGACGATCATAGGTTGGACAACCCAATTGAACTCGATACCAGTGAAGGGTTGATGTGCGAGTGTAACGTGAGCCGTGCTTGAAACTGTCGCTTCTCCGGGGCTCGCCCAGTCACAGGTCGTTCGGCGGATTGCCGGTAGTCGTGCGCTGACAATGCCAGCGGCTAGCATCAAAGTTGAGAGGGCGAGGAATTTACCCCCCCTTCGCAGTTTGAACATGTTGCTCTTCATGACAATCCCATCGTACATAACTTCTGCGGTGACGTCAATCGACTTTCTAGGATTTAAGCGTAATCTAACACTTTCTGCAAGAAAATCTTCCGCAAGCGAAGACGTGCTCACCGATTCGCTGCGCGAGATCGCCGGTGGCGGGTCGCCACGCCTAATGGACATCGAGCGCGGCTACTAGCCAGCAAAAACAACAGACTGTGGAAAAACGGCCCACAAGTCTCATCCATAAAACCCCGGTGCCGCGCCGACAATGTAACTACCTTGGTAACATCTCGTCCCCTGATGAAAATACGGGCAGGCGTCGCTCTGGTCTTTTTGGCAGCGGTCAGTTGCCAGCAGGAGACCGTCCGAACGACGCAGCCGCCCGTCGCCCTCGGTCACGTCGTCATTAAGGCCGCGCCGAAGGCGCCTGAGCCGAGGTACCCGCGCCCCGAACACGTCCGAGGCCTCTATATGACCGCCTGGGTCGCCGGGGCGACGGCACGCCGGGACGAGATTCTGCACTTGATCAAGGATTCGGAGTTGAACAGCGTGGTCATCGACGTCAGGGACAACGGCGAGAACTACTGGGAGACTGGCATCCCCCTCTCGAAGGAGGCCCACGCGACCCGGCTGGCCGTTCCCAAGCCTAAGGAACTGATGCAACTGTTGGACGACGAGGATATCTATCCGATCGCCAGGATCGCGTGCTTTGCAGACAGTTTCGTCCCACGGTACGACCCCTCGAGGGCCGTTCAGAAACCCGACGGCAAGCCCTGGAAGGAGCGAAGCGGCCGAACGTGGCTCGACCCCTACAACAAGAAGAACTGGGAGTACATCGGCCAGATCGTCGACTTCGCCGTCAAGACGGGGTTCCCCGAGATCCAGCTCGACTACGTACGGTTTCCGAGCGGGGGCAAAAAGTCTTCGATGGTCTTTCCGGCGCAGAAGGACTGGCCGGAGGGCACGACCGAGGCTGAGGTCATCGAGCAGTTTGCAGAGTTCATCCACAAGCGACTGCCTAAGAGCGAAGTCCTAAGCGCAGACATCTTTGGGATCGTCAGTAGCAACACGACCAAGGACCAGGGGATCGGTCAGGACATCGACCACTTTCCGAAGCCTTTCGACCTGCTGTGCCCGATGGTGTATCCGAACCACTATGCAAAGGGCGAGTACGGGATCAAGGTTCCGGCGGACGACCCGTACCTGATCGTGCACAAGAGCGTGAAGGACTACGTCGACGAACTAGGCAAGAAACCGCTCCGCCCGTGGCTGCAGACATTCGGCGGCTACGACTTAGACCAGGTGCGCGACCAGATCAAGGCGATCAAGGAACTGGGGGTGAACGAGTACCTGCTGTGGCACGCGAGCAACAAGTACGAGGGCCTGCTACCGAAGGACACCTCCGACCTCGACGCAAAGCCGGCAGTTACCGTAGAGCCTCAACCACCAGCCTTGTCGATGGCCGCTGATTGAGCGTATAAAAGTGGATACCGGGGACACCGCTTGCAAGCAGTTCCCTGCACTGTGCGACCGCGTATTCGACGCCGACCCTAGCGACGGCGGCCTTGTCGTCACCACAGGCGCGTAGTGACTCGAGCAAACCGCTGGGGATCGTTGCGCCGCACATCGAAGTGAACCTTTGCACCTGGTGAAGGTCGGTGACAGGCATGATGCCCGGCACGATCGGCTGGTCGATCCCTATGTCGCGCGCCCTTTTGACAAACTCGAAGTAAGCACTATTGTCGAAGAAGAGCTGCGTGACGAGGACGTGCACGCCAGCGTCGCACTTCTCCTTCAGCCGGAGCAAGTCCTGTTGCCTGCTCTCGGCATCGACGTGGCCCTCGGGATAGCAGGCCGCCAGGACGCACGCCGCTGGATGGTGCTCTGCGACGAGCCGGATCAGGTCGATGGCGTACCTACATGTTCCCTCGGGAGCCGGCGCGGCGTCCTTCGGAGGGTCTCCGCGCAGGGCTAGCACGTTCTCTATGCCACCTTCTCGCATGCTCCGTAGTTCGGTCGCGAGCGAGTCGCGCGTCTGGCCGAGGCAGGTCATGTGGGCCACGACCTCGACTCCTATTTCGCCTTTGATCTTGTGCGCCCACTCGACCGTACGGTTCCGCGTCGAGCCACCGGCTCCACAAGTGATGGAGACGAAGCCGGGTTCCAGCGACTTCATATCGCTGATGGTCTCGAAGAGGCGCTTTTCGCCCTTTTCGGTCTTGGGTGGAAAGAACTCGAACGAGAAGTGCGGCGGCGCGCCCTTGAGGATCGAGAGGACGGTCACCAGATGATTATACGGCCTGACAAAGCACGGCGACGCAGGAGTGCCGAGATACTCCCGCGCCGCCTCTTGGGAACTAGTCTTTGAAGCCTAGATTGGCCAGTGCCTCGCCGATCGCCTTGGCGTTGCCGCCTATGATCTGCGCCGTCACCTTTCCGTCTGCGTCGAGGATCAGTGTCGTCGGCGTGCCGTGAACGCCGTACATCTTGGCGATGCTGTCTGCGCCGGACGGGCTGGATAGCAGGGTCAAAGACTCCAACTTGAGATCCTTTCGAAATCCTTGGATGTCGTCCATGCTGTCGACACCGGTGTTGACGGCAACCACGTTGAGGCCTTGAGAGCCGAACTTCTTGCTGAGTTCGTCGAGGTGCGGAAACTCCGCACGGCAAGGCCCTCAGTGGGCGAACCAGAAGTTCAGGAGCGTGCCTTTCGCGTTCTTGAAAGACTTGTGCAGTTCGTATGTGTCGCCTTTGTCGTTTGTGGTCTTGAAGTCGGGTGCCACGGTGCCGATCTTTGGCAGATCCGCCTTATACCGAGCAAACGGGTCAGTCTGTTGCTGAACCCTGGCGGTCAAGACCGCACACGTCAGGACTGCGGCGGTAATCATAGTTTCACCATTGGTTGAACCCATTTTGGCACAACACGGTTCCAAGTTTTGGGCACCAATGAAACAACAACTATGTAGGGAGGTCTATATTGGAACGGGAGTGAGAAATGTAAAGCGGCCCGGGGGCCAAGACCACCCGGGCCATGTCTGGGTCGAGATCAGTCCTTGAAACCGAGGTCGGCGAGCGCTGCCTCGATCTGGTCGGTGTGTGCGCCAATGACTTGCGCCATCACCTTCCCATTGGAGTCGAGGATCAGCGTCGTGGGCGTCGCGACGACGCCGTACTTGTTCCTAATGTTTCCGGGATCGTCCACCGGAGGACTAGCAAGAAACTTTATACTATTCAGTTTTTGTTCCTTACTGAAGTCCTTGATGGCCTTCATGTCGTCCAAGCCGATGTTCACGGCGAAGACGTTAAGGCCCTTGGCACCAAACTTCTTGGCGATTTCATCGATGTGCGGCAACTCCGCACGGCAGGGCGTTCATTCGATGTGCCAGAAGTTGATGATCGTAGCCTTCGGCCTTTTGTCGAAGGTTTTATAGAGCTCGAACTGGTTACCTTCGTCGTCCGTGGTCTTGAAGTTCGGCGGCACAGTGCCGATCGCAGGCAGGGCCTTTTTGAGTTGGGCTAACCTGTCTGCCGACTGGTACAGAGTCGCCGACCACACTGTTAGCGTGAGTACTGTGGCAGTAAGCATAGTGGTACCTGCTTTCAGAACGTTACTGTACCAACTCCAGGTTCCCTCTTTTTGGGGGTTTTCTGGCGATTTGATGAAAAAGGGCCTGAGCCATCCCGGCCGTGACTCCCGGCCAGCGTCCCGTGACCCTAAGACACAGTCATCTTGAGCGCGGGCGGGTCGTTCCCCAGATCAGGAG
>DATLWQ010000099.1:0-8023 GCA_035576225.1 Fimbriimonadaceae bacterium
CGGACGCGACTTCGGTCCGCGACTCCCCAGCGTGGTCTGTGCGCTCCTGACGGCGCTCGTCCTCTTCCGATTCCTGAAGCGCCGCACGGACATCGACCTGGCGCGCATCGCGACGGCCGCCTACGGCGGCTCGCTCCTCGTCGTCGGAACGGGGCGGCTCTTGCTCGCCGACGCCCCCCTCGTCCTTGCGCTCGTCATCGCCTTCACGACCTTCTACGACAGCATCGACGGCCAGCCCAAGAAGCGACTATTGACCGCCATCGCACTCGGCTTTGCGGTCCTCGCCAAAGGGCCGGTGGCCTGCGTCCTCTTTGCGCTTCTTGCCGGCTTCACCTATTGGCGCATGCCCGAACTGCGCCCCAATTTCAAGGGGTACTGGCTCACAGGCTTCGCGCTGTTCGCGGTGGTCGTTGCCGCGTGGTACGTACCCTGCTATCTCGCCAACGGCCATACGTTCGTTCACGACTTCCTCTATGAGCAGAACATCGGGCGATTTAGCGGCAGGGACCTTGCGCACAAGACCTACGTCTGGATGATCCCGTTCTACTTCCCCCTCGCCGCCTACTTCGCGATGCTTCCTTGGTCGATTTGGCCCAAAGCCCGCAGTTGGTTCCAGCAGCCCGAAGGGCGTCTTATGCACTATCTCTGGATTTGGGGAATTGTCGTCATCGCATTCTTCAGCCTCAGCATGACTAAACTTCCGCACTATGTCCTGCCCGCGATCGCTCCCCTGACCGTCGTCGTCGTCGCTCGGGCCCTCGAAAGATGGAAGCACA
The DNA here is from genome assembly GCA_035576225.1 of Fimbriimonadaceae bacterium. Lineage (GTDB taxonomy): Bacteria > Armatimonadota > Fimbriimonadia > Fimbriimonadales > Fimbriimonadaceae > JADFMN01. The sequence continues at coordinate 777 of DATLWQ010000099.1, forward strand.
AGCACGGCGCCGACTTTTGGCTCAAGTGCGCGCTCGCTTGGTCGTGCGTCATCGCTGCTGTTGCAACGCCGGTCTTCTACCTCTACAGTCAGTCGCGCTTTGCCGAAGTCCAGCAGATAGCCACATATCTGAACTCCCTAGACGGCACCCCTGTCCTCTTCGGTACCGGCCGTCAGAGCAAGGACGAAGGAATGTCAGCGACCCTCAACGAGACCAGCCACCCGTCGTTCTTCTTCTATCTCGACCGTGAAGGGCTCATGACGGGCGACGTCGAAGACGTCGCAAAGATCGACGGCGTCGTCGACCTCGTCGCCAAGCCCGAGCGTCTCGATGCCGAGACCCTCAACCTCCTGGCCCTTTCCGGCTTCAGGATCAGGAAGCGGAAACTCCCGTTCATGACCAAGCAATATGGGCTTTGGCGCCTAGAGCCGGTCATGTTCGACAGAGCGCTCGTCCGGTAACTCTGAGATCCGCTAGTCCGCTACAGCCGGATGTGCGGCAACAACTTGATGTAGGTCTTGTCACCGATCCCTTTGACTCCTTTGATCTCCTCCAGGCTCTTGAATCCTCCGATCTTGTTCCGATAGTCGATGATCCTCTGCGCTAGCACCGGGCCGATTCTCGGCAAAGAGTCCAGTTCCTCCAGCGAGCCGGAATTGATCGAAACGGTTCCCGCTGTCACGCCTGTCGAAGAGTCTCGCTTCGCGTAAGGGTCGCCGGTGAGAGGCGTCCCATGCTTCGGCACGGTGACGGTCGTGCCGTCGACCAGGGCTGTGTCCAACGAAAGTGCGAGCGTGTCCCCCGTCTCAGTCGCCCCGCCTGCCGCACGGATGGCGTCGGCAACCTTGCTCCCAGGCGCAAACGTGTATTCGCCTGGCTTTGCGACCTGCCCCGCCACCTTCACGTGGACTGCCCCCTTCCGTGCAGGGCTCGCACCACCTGCCGCGCCCTGTGGCGAGAGCGGGAACGACTTCGGTCCGTCCAAATATTGGGCGCCGATCAGCCCGACCACGAAAAGTGCGATGACACCAATCCCGAGCGCCCCAAACCTCTGCCTTCTGTCCAGTCCCTCAAACATGCTTCTGCCCTCTGCAGAAGCATATCTCAGAAAGGTCTCGGTTCGTCAAAGAACGCCAGCGCGTGCCGCCAGCCCCGGCTCGATACAAAGCACTTTTCGACGTGTGCCGCGTTCATGAACCTCTCCAAGATCAGAGCGCCAGCGTGGATAGTCTTCTCCCGGCCAGGCTCGATGCCGCGCAGAGCCGCCCGCGCTTTTTCCTTCATGTCGCAGAGCGCACCGACAGACTTGCTGACCGTCTCAAAGCCGATCTGCGCGCCATGCACGGCCTTGTGGTCGAACTTCTCTAACTTCATCCAAATACTGGCGAGGTTCGTCGGCGTCGCCCCCAGCGCGATGGCTGTGCCGCAGTTGTCCGGCACCTTCACGCTGTTGAGGAGCCCGTCGACGAGGACGATGGCGTCGAGCCGCGCAGGGCCGTCCGGGGTTTCGTCGTGCAGCGGACCGTCGATCAGTCCAAGCGCGCCGACTGGAAAACTGTGCTGGAACACGATGTGCGCGTCCCCGCTCGACCTGTCGGCAACCGTCATTTCCGTAGAGTTGCCGCCCGGATCGATCACGCAGACAAGTTTGTGCTCGCTGAACGTCGGGTCGTCAAGCACGGCCTGCAACCCAAGTTCGGCCTCCTCCTCGCCGCTAAGCACGCGCATCGGGGTCCCCTGTCGCGATGCCTGGGCCATGAACGCCTCAGCGTTCTTCGCAATGCGCAACGCCATCGTTCCGACCACTTCGCACTTCGCGTTTCGGTCCGTGGCTCGTTCCGCGGCGCGCTTGATCGCAGCGAGAGTGCGCTCAGCCGCGTCCTTCTGGATCTCTCCTGTGCGCTTGATCCCCGTCCCGAGCCCCGTCACCTCGCTGCTCTCGTAGATCGCTTGCCAGCCGAGATCACTCTTCTCTGCAACGACCAGGAGGACGGAGTTCGATCCGACGTCCACAATAGCGCGCCTCATTCCGAGAGTCTACACCTGCCCAAGTAGAATTCTACAGATGGCGAAGTTGCTTGGCATCGACGTAGGGACGTCTGGCACAAAGGCCGTCCTCATCAATGAGTCCGGAGTCGTCCTCAAGTCTGCGAACGTCGAGTATCCGCTTAGCACGCCACAGCCGCTTTGGGCCGAGCAGGATCCGCACGACTGGACGGCGGCGGCGGAGTCGGTCATCTCGCAGATCGGGGAGAGCCAGCCTGACGCCATCGGCTTGACGGGCCAGATGCACGGCCTTGTCGCCCTTGACCAAATGGATAAGGTACTCGCACCCGCAATTCTGTGGTGCGACCAAAGAACGTCGAAACAGTGCGCGCAGATCGACAGTGTGCTCGGAGAGTCGTCTGTCCGTCAGACCACCGGCAACGCTCCGATGACAGGGTTCCAAGCGCCCAAGATCCTCTGGCTACGAGACAACAGGCCCGCCGACTTCAGCCGAATGAGATCCGCGCTGCTACCCAAGGACTACGTGAGGCTGGCGCTGACCGGAGAAAAGGCGACGGACGTGAGCGACGCCTCGGGTACCGGCTTGTTCAACCTTAAGATTAGAAACTGGTGGAAGGAAGGCGTGCAGGAACTCGGGCTCGACACCGCGCTGTTCCCACGCGCCCACGAGTCGACAGAGATCTGCGCGCAGACCAACGGCTATGACGGACTCGCCAAAGGGATACCAGTCGTCGCGGGTGCGGGAGACCAGGCGGCGGCAGCGGTGAGCACGGGCGCGACGGAGCAAGGCTTGGTCAGCGTTAGCATGGGGACGAGCGGAGTCGTCTTTGCGCCCCTGGCAACCCCCACGCACGATCCAGACGGGTCTGCCAACGTCTTCTGCCACGCCAACGGTGCGTGGCACGTGATGGGCGTTATGCTCTCTTGCGGCGGTGCCGTCAAGTGGCTACGTGAGACTCTCTATCCTGGTGCGACGTACGCGGAAATCGACTCCGATGCCGCAAAGATCCCTCCGGGTGCCGAAGGCCTGTCCTTCCTCCCCTACCTTTCGGGAGAGCGCTGTCCCCACAACGATCCGACTGCCACAGCCTCGTTCGCAGGACTGACGCTGACTCATTCTCGGGCGCACATCGCCCGTGCGGTCTTAGAAGGAGCGACCTTTGGACTCGGCGGATGTATGAAGAGGCTCATTTCGCTGGGAATCAGTCCGGCTCAAGTCCGAGTCACAGGAGGAGGTGCCGCGAGCGACCTCTGGATGCAGATGCTGGCCGACGTCCTTAGGCTTCCGTGCGAACGAGTTTCAAGTGATTCCGGCCCTGCCGTCGGTGCCGCAGTCCTGGCCGGCGTAGGGGTCGGCGTTTGGCCCGATCTGCGTGCTGCGGCGGGCGCGACCAGCACAAAAGGAAGAGTGTTCGAGCCGTCTTCGACGGACTACGTGGATGCGGTGGCAAGATTTGATAGAATGTATCCAGCGCTGAAAGTCTGGAAATCTTAGCCAATTCGGCTACAATAGCCGTGACACGGGCAGTGCCACGGCAGGCCGGTGTTCAATCCAGACTCTTAGAGCAAACGAACCGACTATGACTGACGACCAGCTGACGACCGGCGGGCAGGAGCCTGCGACCGGGACGGAGATCAACTCCGAACCGGTACCAGGAACCGAAAAGTCCGGTGGCGTCGTGACCAGTACCCACGCCGAGCCCGAGAGGCCGGCGACACCCACCTCAGCGCAGGAGGCACCTGCGCCCGCGCCAACCACTTCGGTGGCCGACGACGCCAAGCTTTTCGAGCAGGCGATCGCAGACCTCGAGTCGGACGACCCCAACAGAGACTCCGGCAGACAGATCAAGAAAGGCGATCGTATCGAGGCGACGGTCATCCAGGTCGAAAAGGACCGGGTGTTCGTTGACCTTGGAACGAAGGCTGAAGCGATCGTCCCCTTGAGCGAACTGACCGACTCGACCGTCGAGTCTGCCGAGGACATGTTCAAGGCCGGCGACACCTTCGACGTCATCGTTCTTCGAGCAGGCGGTGCGGAGGGCGCCCCGGTCGTCTCAAAGCGCAAGGCCGACTTTGACAACCAGTGGCACAAGATCCTGGAGGCCCATGAGGAAGGTGCCGTACTGCAAGCGCCCGTCGTCGACCGCGTCAAGGGCGGCCTCGTCGTCGACATCGGTGTCAGGGGCTTCGTCCCCGCCACCCACGTCGGCAACGGCAGGCTGCGCAACATCGAAAAGTACGTCGGTCAGGTACTTCCCGTCAAGATCATCGAGATCGACCGGGATCGGCGCAAGGTCGTGCTGTCCAACCGCTCCGCAGAAGACGAAAGGCGCGCTGAGGTCAAGGACAAGATCTTCTCAGACGTCAAGCCGCAGGACGTCCTTCCCGGCGTCGTGCGCAGGATCACCGACTATGGCGCCTTCGTCGACCTCGGAGGGATCGATGGGCTCCTTCACATCAGCGAGATGAGTTGGGTCAGGATCGACCATCCGAAGGAGGTTCTGAAGGAGGGCGACGAGATCAACGTCATGATCCTTCGCCTTGACAAGGATTCAGGCAGGATCAGCCTGGGCTTGCGGCAGGTGCTCCCCGATCCGTGGAACCTCGTCAGAGAGAACTATAAGCGCGGCCAAAAGATCAGCGTCAACATCACAAGGCTCGTTCAAAGCGGCGCCTTTGTTCGGCTTCCCGAGGGCGCCGAAGCATTCATGCCACTGAGCGAGATGTCCTCCAAACGCCTCAAGAAGCCAAGCGAGGTCGTAGAGGCGGGACAAGAGGTCGAGGCGACAGTCATCGATCTGCGGCCCGACGAACGTCGTATGGTGCTTTCGATGCGCGACGGTGCTGAACCGGCGCAGCGCGGGGAAGTGCCCCACTACGAGTTCGGCGGAGGGCGTGGCCACGGCAAAGGAGGAAAGCGCCGTGGCAAAGGTGGGAGACCGGATCAGGAAGCCGAGTCTTCCGGACGCGCTCCGACCGGGGGCGCAACGATTGGAGAGCGCCTTGGCATGCTCAAGGGCATACTGCCCGGCGAAACCGCTGCCGAGCAACAGACGGACGGTGCAAAGCCAGAGGCGAAGGCTAAGGAACCTCCCAAGGAAAAGCCGGCTGCAGAGCCAGTTCAGGACATGCCTGCAGAGCAACCTGTAGCCCAGGAAAAGCCAATCGAAGAGCCAAAAGCGCCCGAGTCCCCCAAAGCGGAGAGTTCCGAATAGTGCGTCTCAACCGGGCCGCGGGCGACGAACGTCGCCCGCGGCCCGTCCATTGGTGAAGATGCCTCCATTCAGTCTAGGGATAACCGGCGGCATTGCGGAGGGCAAGACCACCGTCCTGCGTATGCTAGCGGAGTTAGGCTACAGCACTGCCTCTGCAGACGAAGCGGCGAAGGAGGCTCTCGAGGACGAACTGACCCAGCGTCAGGTCGCCGAGGTGGCCTGCCTCAAGGACGGGTTCTCGCGGCAGGCGCTGGCCGACGCCATCGCGTCGAGCGCCGAAGTTCGCAGAAGGGTCAATTCGACTCTGCACACGGAGGTGTTGGCCCGGCTCCTGGAGACGCGGGCTCAAGTGATCGAGGCGCCACTCCTCGTGGAGTCTTGCATCCAGTCCATGTTCAAGCGGGTCTGGGTGGTTCGCTGCGGACTGGAAGAACAGCGCAAAAGGCTCCTCGACAGGTTAGGGGATTCGGGCCGGGCACAGGCTCTCTTGAGCCTGCAACTGCCGGCGTCGGTCAAATCTTGCTTTGCCGACCATATCGTCCGAACGGATCGGCCTTTAGCCGCCGTCCTTAAGCAAGTCGAAGAGTTGGCAGTCAAGAACCTTCGCTTCTAGTTGTGGCGAGGCGACTTTGATGCTATACTCTGGGGCTGGATCAGTCAACCTGGCGAACTCTGCGTCGCCAGCGCGCGGTTGAAGCGCGCTGTCGTTGCTTTAGGTTTGCCGAATGGGCTATGATCCGAAGCGACTTGCCGGTCTGCCCGGTTGGGCTGTCACCGGTTGCTTGGGAACGTGACAATGCGACACTTTGATAACTGGACTGAGGAGGACGCACGGTGATGAGACGGGATCGTCTTAGAGCGTTCTTGGGCGGTTTCACGCCCACACTGACAGCCTGTGTAACGGCTTTGCTGGCTCTCGGGGTGGCGACCAGCGCTTCGGCACAGATCCAGCAGGACTTTCCTGCAGTAGCCGTAGTAGATTTTCAGGTCAACCCGCTCAAGGTCAGCAACGCTGACCTCGGTAAGCAGGCGGCCGCAGCCATTCGGCGCGCGATCGCGCAGGGCGGGACCCTGGACGTCGTTCCGATCGAGACAATTAATCGGACGCTGGACGAAATGGGCTACCAACAGGCGCCCACTGAGAGGGCGGCCCTTATTCGTCTTGGTCAGAACCTCAACGTTGCCTCGATCATCAGCGGCACGGTCGTCGACGCCCGCATCGACGACGTCGGTGGCGGCAAGCAGGCGCGCATCCTCGTCAGGATCGAGATGCGGGACGTCGCTTCCGGCCTCGTTGTGAACGGTGCCCAGGCGCTCGGCAAGACCGGCGTCCGCACGGGCGAGGTCTCAGAGGCCACTTTGCTCGCCAACGCGATCGACGACATGGCGTTCAACGCAGTGCGCGAAATGGACGGTCGGCAGTTGCCGTCGGCAACGGTGCTCAACACGCTCAACGGTCAGGCCCTGATCAACAAGGGAGCCCGCTCAGGCTTCCACATCGGCATGGACGTCATCATCGTGCGTGGTAGCGACCAAGTCGGCAACGCAACAGTCTCGAGCGTCGACAACGACTCTGCGTTCATCAGTTTCGGGAACTTGATCAAGGGAGTCCAGCCCGGTGACAAGGTTCGAAGCCTGTATACGCCAGCGACGAACGTGCTCGGACTGACTGCCACAGGTGTGCAGCAGTCTCGAGCGACTAGAGGAGGCAGCAACAGCGGGCTCGTCTCGCTCCTGCTCGTCGTCCTTGCGCTAGCGTTCCTGCTCGGCCAGGGCCGCGGCGGCAACACGTCTCTTGCAAAGGTCATTGCCCAGTCCATCGCAACGCCGTCGGATCAGGCGGCTGTCCGAGTCAACTGGGTTCGCGACGCCTTCCTTAGAGGCAATGACGAGGGGCCCTTCCAGTGGCAAGTCTGGCGCGAAGACGGTTCGTTGGCACCGGTGGCCGTAGCGGCGGGGACGGAGGGAGCCGTCATCGACGACGCCCTCGGCACCTTCGCTCCGACGGGTTCGAGTCCTTGGTAC
>DATLWQ010000100.1:0-5282 GCA_035576225.1 Fimbriimonadaceae bacterium
CCAGCGCACTTCCCTGCGCAGGACGCGCTCGTCTGTTCCGACACTCTGTGCACGGTCGAGGAGGTCATCGGCCGCAAACCGCTGCGCGATCCCTCGCAACCACAATGTTCACTGCGGCCAGCGCGCGCGATCAACGCCGAGCGCTATCTGCGCAGTCCAGAAGAAGCGCTTGCGCTGTTCAAGGACAGACCTGACCTCATCGAGAACACGGTCCGCGTCACAGACCTCTGCGACGACGACGTCCTACCGCAAAGGACGCGCCTGCCACAAATCTTCGACGATCCGCCGAACGCGCTTCGCCACATCACTTTCGCAGGAGCAGAAGCGCGGCACAAAAAAGTCAGCCCAAGGCTGAAGAAGCGCCTCGACTACGAACTCGACCGCATCGCACGCATGGGCTTCGCCGACCACTTCCTCACAGCGTGGGACTTCTGCAAGTGGGCAGGCGGACAGGGCTACCAGTACAGCGGTCGCGGATCGGTCGTCGACTCCGCCGTCGCCTACTGCCTCGGCTTCAGCCGCATCGATGCCTTCGCGCATAACCTCCACTTCGACAGATTCCTCACCGAGGACGGCGACAAGCGGCCCGACATCGACATCGACTTCGAGGCCAAGCACCGCGACGACGTACGCAACTACGTCATCCGCAAGTACGGTTCGGACCGCGTCGCGACCGTCAGCGCGATCGGCGCGTTCAACACGCGCGGCATCGTGCGTGAGGTCGGCAAAGTCTTAGGAGTAGAGCCCGCGGTCGTCGGTTTCCTCGCCAAGAGACTGCACGGCGCGATCTCGCCGCGCACGCTGGAGGAATCGCTGCAATCGCGCCCCGAACTGCGCGACAGTGACATCGACCGCAACCGTCTGCACTGGATCCTCAGACTCGGCAAGATGCTTTCCGACGTACCGCGCAACATCCGCGCGCACTCGAGCGGCGTCGTCATCTCCGACGTTCCGCTTTCCGAGACAGTTCCCGTGCAGTGGTCGGGCGGACTGCAGGACGACGGAGAACGCGAGGAGAACCTGCGCATCATCCAGTGGGACAAGCGCAGCGCCAGGCACTACTTCGACAAGTTCGACGTCCTCTGCCTGCGCGGACAAGACGTGCTCGCAGGGACAGAGGACCGAGTGCGCATCGCAGACATCGACTTCCGCGTCGACGCGCTGCCCCTGGACGACGAGGAGACGTACCGCGCTATGCAGAGCGGCGAACTCATCGGCGTTCCGCAGTCTGCTTCTCCAGCCATGCGCCAAGCCCACATACGCCTAGGAACCAAAGACATCCACGATGCCAGCCTCGTGCAGGCGGGCATCCGCCCCGGCGTCGGCGGTGCGGTCAAGATCAACGAACTGATTGCGCGACGCCGTGGAAAGCCGTACACGTTCGAGCACCCCGACTTCGAAAAGATCCTCGGACACACGTACGGCATCGTCGTCTTCCAGGAGCAGATCGACCAGTTGCTCTCCGTCTTCGCCGGCTACACCGCGGGGATCGCAGAGGACATTCGTGAGAGGATCAACAAGTCCAAGCGTGAGGACTACGGCGAGGTCATCAGGGACGAACTCATCGAGAGGATGCTCAAGAACGGATATGCGCCAGAGGTTGCGCAGCACGCCTTCGACCTGATCACCGGGTTCAAGGGCTACGGCTTTGCACAGGGACACGCGCTCGCCTTTGCAGAAATCTCTATCCGCTCGATCTGGTGCCAACAGAACCATCCGGCGGAGTACTTCGCAGCACTGCTCGACGCGCAGCCAGCCGGATACTACGGCCCGTGCACGCTCGTCAACGAGGCGCGCCTGCGCGGCGTCAAGATCCTGCCCGTCGACGTCAACGCGAGCGGTGAGCGCTTCGAGGTCGAGGACGTGCGCACAGAGCAAGAGCCAGAGATCACTGTGCCCAACGGCGGCATCCGTCTTGCACTGACGACCGTCCGCGACCTGTCTTCAGAGACCCGCAAGCGCATCCTCATGGCCCGCTTTGGAGTGCGCGACGTCTCACGTCGCGCTTTCGAAGACGGGTTTCTCGCTCCCGCTCCCGATCGGAGCGAAGCGAAGATCCCGATGAGCGAAGCGGTTCGGGACTCCCCACCCCCTTCCTCTTGTCCCGGCTTGCCGGGAGAGGAGGAAGGGGGCAGGGGGATGGAGGTGCATCCCCCTGCCCCGAACCACCTAACCCCAGGTTCCCTCCCCCTTGGGATTTGCCGCGTCGGAGCCTGGCGATCCAGGCTTCGACCCGCGCAAAGGTTAGGGAGGGGGTGTCCTCCGAACCAGAAAACCCTCGACCCTCGACCCTCGAGCCTGTTCCCTCCTCCTCCCTTCTCCTCCCTCTTCGACTTTGCGCGCAGAGTGCGGCCGGAGAGGAACGAACTGGAGGCACTGATCCTCTGCGGCGCGTTCGATTCGCTCTGCCCCAACCGCCGCGCGCTGCTGTGGGCCGTCCCCGACGCCCTGCGCGACATGCGCGCCGTCGACGGCCTCCTCGGTCTCGAAATGCCGGAACCGACACTCGACCTCACCATCGAAGACTTCCCCAACGCAGAAAAACTGCTGCACGAGCGCCACTACCTTGGCCTCGACGTCCACGAACACCTGATGCACTTCGAGCGCGAGCGCGTCTCTGCAAAGGGCGGCGTTACGACCGACGCTGCGCGCCGCCTGAAGGTGGACGAGCGCGCCATCGTAGTCGGCAACCCGATCCGCCTGCGCTTCCCTCCCACGCCGAGCGGAAAGCGCGTCGTGTTCTTCGACCTCGAGGACGAGACCGGACTGCTGAACGTGACGTGCTTCGACCGCGTTTATCAGCGGTTCGGCCACGCGTTCGTGTGCCACCCCTACGTCACGCTCGTCGGCCGCGCGCAGTGGCGCGACGGCTGCACTGCGTTCCTCGTCGAGCAGGCGTACCCCTATCACCCCGTCATCGAGACTGCCATCAACGGCGCCGAACTCCCGCTCCGCCCCGCAGACTTCCTCGTCGGCTAACTCGTGCTTGACACTGCGCCACTCCTCGCTCGCACGACTAGTCCGCACCCGTCGCAAGCACGCAGTCTGCAACGAGCGAACAGCCGGAGGCTGTAAGCGAGCCCAGCGGCCAACGCTCGCGGCAGCACGCCTCCGTCTCTCCCATCAACGGGCTAGCCCTTCGCCGCCCCAGCCTCACCACCAGCCATAGGCACACAGTCTGCGACGAGCGAAGAGCCGGAGGCTGTGAACGAGCACGGGAGGCCGCGCTCGATTTCTGAACCAGCTCTCCGCCGCACTCCCGGCCGGTTGACAAACACTTGGCGCCCAGCACTCGTGCCTCACCATATTCATCTCCACCCGCCACTAGCACTGAGTCTGCGACGAGCGAACAGCCGGAGGCTGTGAACGAGCACGGGAGGTCGCGCTCGATTTCTGAACCAGCTCTCCGCCGAAGACCCAAGTCGACCCTTGACACCACGACAAGAAACTTTCGTCCCACCAGGCTCCCCGTGGAAACGCAAGAGCGTTAGAAAGAACCAGGGGAAATGAAAACCGAACCGAATGGACGAACTGATCCAAAGGCTCACGCAGTCAGAGCACACCGCACCACTTACCGACTTCAAGACCGAAAGACAAATGCAGCGGTTCTTCGCCAACAACCTCGAACTCTTGGAGCCAGGACTGCGACTCTACGACGCAGAACGCAGCGTCGAGTTCCGTTGCAAGATCAAGAACGTAGGCAGGCCCGGAAGCATCGACATCCTGGCCGTAGACGCCGACGGTTCGCTCGTCGTGGTCGAACTCAAACTCGGCTTCGGTAACGCCTCCGCGCTTGGTCAGGCGATGGGCTACATGGCATGGCTCAAGAAGAATCTCCACCGAGCCGTCACAGTCCGCGCAATCATCGTTTGCAGGCAAGCCAACCCCTTCCTCAGACTCGCAATCGCCGACCCAACGTGCCCAAACATCAAGATCATCGAATACCCTTCCCACCTCAACCCACCAAATCCGTTGCTCTAGCCCAAGTTCCCTGATCCATCACTTAAAGGAGAAGGGGATAGGAGGTGAGGACCAATATATGAAGGATCGCAATAGCCGCCGCGTATCACATGCGCACAGCCTGCAACGAGAGAACAGCCGTTGGCTGTGAGAAACGCGCGTCGAATCCAAATCCAGCGGGCGACTCCGCTCCATCCCCCCGAAAACCGTCCGGCGAGTACAGTCTCACAACCCAAAACAACCTTTGACCCTAGACCCCCCACCCTCAAGCCCGGTAAAACCCCAAGCGATGCCCGAACCGCTCGCCTCATCGCTCATCCGCGACGTTCCGGACTTCCCCAAGCCCGGGATCGTATTCAAGGACATCACTCCCATCCTGCACAGCCCCGCAGCGATGGACGAGATCGTCGGTCTCTTGAGCGAAGATGCAAAGCAAAAGGGCGCAGAGATCGTCGTCGGCATCGAGAGCCGCGGATTCGTCTTCGGAGTTCCCGTCGCGCTCTCGCTCGGTCTTCCCTTCTCGATGGCGCGCAAACTCGGCAAACTTCCCTACGACCGCATAAGCGAGGAATACGCGCTCGAATACGGCACCAACACCGTCGAGATGCACACCGACTCGGTCAACCCCGGCCAACGCGCCTACGTCATCGACGACCTGCTCGCCACAGGCGGTACAGCGGCCGCAGCCGCACGGTTGATCGAAAGGCTCGACGGCAACGTCTGCGGCTTCGGCTTCGTCGTCGAACTGAACTTCCTGAACGGCCGCAAACTCCTGCGCGGATACGACGTCTGCTCGCTGATCGAGTACTGACCAGTCCCCTCTTCACTAAGGAAGAGGGTCAGGCTAAAGGCACAGGAACAGAGACACACTGATCAGACTTCCAGTCCAACTCCCTACAGCGGGCGCGCACTGAGACGAGAGAACAGCCGGAGGCTGTGAGCGAGACAGGGGGGACAGACACCTGCCATCATTCCCCGTAGACCAGTGGTCCATAGCCCCAGTCCCGAATCCCGCGACCCATTGCTCATCGCCGTCATGGGCCCGACCGCCTCCGGCAAGTCCGCCGTTGCGGAACACGTCGCAAGGGACCTCGACTATCAACTCATCAACGCCGACGCCCTTATGGTGTATCGCGGCCTGGATATCGGTACCAACAAGCCGCAGAACAAAGAGGACTACGAACTGCTGGACCTGGTCGAGCCGCAAGAGGAGTTCGGCGTAGGAGAGTGGGTGCTGCGGGCGGTCGAAGTCCTAAACCGACTCTGGTCCGAGCGCCGCGGCGCAGTCATTGTTGGCGGCACCGGCTTCTACGTCCGCGCGC
>DATLWQ010000101.1:0-2192 GCA_035576225.1 Fimbriimonadaceae bacterium
CGGCACGTACGCGTGCAACGGAGTGTCGATCGAACAAGCGCGGGGGTTGAGGTTGAACGTGCAGTGGTTGTACATGGGAACCACTTCGTCCTCGTGCAGGTTCTTTTCGCGATAGATTCCCTCGAGAGCCAAGACCCTCTCGAGATACAGCGAGGCGAATCCGTCACGCTTGGCCGTGCCGAGGTCGCCGCCCGAGCCTTTGACCCAGAGCACGCGGACGTCCTCGCCGGTCAGCGGGTCGGTCTCTGTGCACTTGACCGAAGTATTGCCGCCTCCGAAGTTCGTGATCCTGGGGTCGGAGCCAAGCAGGTTCGACGCGTACACCAGTTCGTCGAGCCCAGGCAGGCCCTTGTAGTCCCATAGATTGGGTAGCACGGTCTTTTCTCGCTCAGTCGTCGCCATTGCGATCCCAGTTTACAGCCAGGGAGACGCCGCGCGGGTCAGTCGCCTTGGTCTCCACGCCGCTTTCGCTTGGCGTCGAGCAGGCGGCTGGCGGTGGAACCGGTCGCGTGCGTCGGCGCAGGGGGCCGCTCTTCCCTTTTGGACTCACTGCGGATGACGACGCGCTCGACGGGCGCCTTGGACGGCTCGATCTTGCTGGCGGTCTTGGCCGTCCTGAGTCTTGCGATGCGCGCATCCGCGACCTGCTCCGGCGCTTTTCGCCGCTTGCGCACAAGCGCCACGAGTTTGGACCACATCTCCGCAAGCGGCAGCGCTAGACGCCGGACGCCGATATCGAACGGCAGGAGCACAGCGGCGAGAAGCAGGAACTGCAGCCACAGGTCGCGTATGGAGAACCCTGGGTGCGGAACCTCGCGCAGGGCGTCGATGGGCTTGGTCAGCGACTCGCCGCCCGTAACGCTGGCCATTCCTTCCAACAGAGGCGAGTTGAGCGCCTGGTACTGGTACTCGGGCGGATAGGGGATCGAGAACCCGCTCGACGAGACGCGAGTCTCGCCACCCGCGCCCTTTTCTGCGACCGAGACGATGTAACTCCCGAGTTCTTCAGCCGGGAAGCGGCCCTTGAAGACGCCGGGGGCCTCCTGGGTCAGTTTCACGTCGCGCGATTCGCCGCTGGGCGTGCTCACGCGCACGTTCGTTTCGTTGCTCACGAGCGGGTTGCCAAGGCGGTCGTAGGCGTGGACGGTGATCTCGCCCGACCCGCCGTTCGGTTTGACCTCGACCTGGTAGTCGTTGCGGGTCGCACGCCGAGAGACCTCGCGCACCGCCTGTGCCCAAAACTGTGCGAAACCAGACCACGGCACCCACTGCCTCGCCCACTGCGACTTCGCGTCGCTGGTGAAGGCCAGCGACGTGCCGAGGCCGTACTGCCACGTCGCGAGGATCGGATCGGACTTGGGCGACCTCATTCCCAAGCGCGCAAGGGGCCTGAGGTCCGTAAGGCAGTAGGCGTAGAGCGCGGGGATCGAGCCGGGGTCGATGCCGGTCAGGATCTGTTCGCCGATCGCAGGCTGTGGGAAGAACGCGCCCTCTTCAATTGCAGAGCGCGACATGACGGCGACGTCTTGCGTAAAGATCTGCGGTAGTTTGCTCGCCTTGTCCGCCAGGTGGAACTGTCCTCCGCCGGTCGCGGCGAGTTGCTTAAGCCACGGGACGTCCTTGCCCGCGCCGATCGCGACGACCGTCGTCGTGATTCTTTCTTTGCGCATCTGGCTCACGATTTCCTGCGACTTGCCATAAAGGTCGGTGTCGGAGCCGTCAGCGAGGAAGATGAGGTGACGCACTTTCGTCGTTTCCTTGCCCAGTTCTCTTGCCGCGAACTGCATCGACGGTTCGGCATAGACACCGCCGCCGCCCGGACGCAGTTTGCCGATGTTGTTCAGGACGGCTTGCTTGTTCGTCAGCCTTGCGATCGGCGCTACGTACTCGATGTCGTCGGTGCTGCCCGCCACACCGATGCGATCCAGCGGCGAAAGTAGTTCTGCCGTGCGCTGCGCAGCCTGGATCGCCAGTTTGTACTTCGGAACGCCGTCCTCCGGCATGCCCATCGAACCGGAAGTGTCTATAACGATCAGGACCGTCGTGCTCGGGAAACTCTTGCGCTGCCTGATGTTGAGGTCGACGGGAAGCGCGTCCGCGACGGTGGTCCCGTACCACCCGCCGGGAAGAAAACTGTTCTCTCCACCGATCATCGCAAGGCCGATTCCGGAGTCTTTGACCGCCGACTCCAT
>DATLWQ010000102.1:0-1978 GCA_035576225.1 Fimbriimonadaceae bacterium
CCGACCGCGCGCGCACCGTTGCCGTCTTTTGCGACCCAGAGGCACGGCCCGACGACCTCATGCGCCCCGGTCACGTCATCCCGCTCCGCGCCGAGCCGGGCGGCGTCCTCAAGCGCGCGGGCCACACGGAGGCCGCGGTCGATCTGTGCAGGCTGTCAGGCATGAAACCTGTCGCGATCGGTGTGGAGATCGTCGGCGACGACGGCGAGATGATGCGCCTCGACCGCCTCGTCCCCTACGCCAAGAAGCACGGCCTCAAGATCATCACGATCGCCGACCTCATCGCGCACAGAAGGCGCACCGAGAACCTCGTCGAAAAAGCCGCAGGACCGATCAGTTTCCCGACGCGGGCCGGACAGTTCCAACTCTACGCGTTCGAGACCGCGGTCGAGAGCCACCCCTACATCGCGATCGTCAAAGGAATCGTAGACACCGACGAGCCGGTGCTCGTGCGAGTGCACTCGTCGTGCCTCACGGGCGACATCATGGGCTCGCTGCGCTGCGACTGCGGCGACCAACTGCAGATGGCGCTCGAGATGATCGAGAAAGAAGGGCGCGGCGTCGTCCTCTACATCGCGCAAGAGGGCCGCGGCATCGGCATCATCAACAAACTCAAGGCGTACGAACTGCAGGACAAGGGCCTCGACACCGTCGAGGCGAACCAGGCGCTCGGCTTCAAGGCCGACCTGCGCGACTACGGCCTCGGCGCACAAGTGCTCTCCTCGCTCGGAATAAAAAAGATGCGCCTCATGACCAACAACCCGAGCAAGGTCAAGGGCCTACAAGGACACGGCCTCGAGATCGTCGACCATGTCCCCATCGTCGCGCAACCGACCGAGTACAGCGAGCGCTACCTACAGACGAAGAAGACCAAACTCGGCCACAACTTGCCCTAAAATAGGGTCATGGGGGAACCCGCAAGAACTGACAAACCCGTCGGTATTGACCCAAAGCCTCTCTGGGCAAGGCGGTTGACGACCGGGTGGCCACGACTTCTCGGTCTTACCAACCTTGGTATGGCACCTGCCTTCGCTTATTGGTCTAGGGCCGTTGAGGAGCCTGCTCAACGATTTTTCTTGCTTGCGGTAGCGGTCGCATTCTTCCTTGGAGGTCTCCTGCGTATTTCGTTCGGTGAGAAGCTGAACCGTATTGACAAGGTGATCATCGAGCGGCTCTACCCGCCAGCGCATCTGGGCTTGAAAGAAGTTGCAATAGTGCTGACTATGTCTGGTGCATTCACGGCAATAGTAATCGGAGCCTACGTGCTCTTGATGCGAACGTCGTTCTACTAGCCTTGCCAAGCACCCATAATTGAATCTGAAAGGAAGCAGGTTTTGAAATGAAGTTTCGCATCATGTATATCGAGCGCAAGGCAGAATCGCTGAACGGCGAAGCAAGGATCGGCCGAGTCGAGTTCTCTAAGACAGGAAAGACCCTCCACTATCGCGGGATATCGTTCCAAAGTCTAAAAGGTGGATACAAGGCTAACTACTACGACATCGAGACGGGAGACCAGTACTGGATCTCCGGCTGCAAGAAGAACGGGCAGGATCGCCTTTATCGCAGCAATATCCCTATTGAAATCGATGAAGATGTCAGGGAGGAGTACTGGGCCCAAATCAGAGAACTGCCTCGCTTCAAGGGGCGAACGACCGTCGAACCGTTCCACTAAATAGGGTCCTGCCTCTACCACGCCCGCGCGCAGCCAAAGCGAACGGCGCATAGCCCGTGAGCCAGAGCCGCCTAAATCCCGAGCACTCTGATCCGCGACCGAACCGCGCTCGGACGCCTGCAAAGGTTCTTCGCGATCTCTTCGACCGAACACCCCTCAACGACGCCGCGCTGGAGCGCGGCGTCGTCCTCCTCCGACCATCCCTTATAAGAGTTCGCGTAGCGCTCACGCATCTCGCGGAACCTCGGTGGTCTCTGCCTTGGCACCGACCCTTCGTCCATACCACAGAGTCTACTTTCAGCGGTA
>DATLWQ010000103.1:0-10424 GCA_035576225.1 Fimbriimonadaceae bacterium
TACGTTCAACGACTCGAAGATGAGTAAATCGAAAGGTAACGTGCTCGTCCCATCGGAAGTCGTGAAGTTTTTTGTGGACACAGGATGCTCACAAGAGTTGGCCGTCGACGTACTGCGCTATTGCCTTGCGAAGTCGCTCCCGTACGAGAACGACACGAACTTTACGATGTCGGAGATCGAGCGAATCTACAACGCCGACCTCGCGAACGATTTGGGCAACGCGCTCAATCGCACGCTCACGATGGCGCACAGGTTCGTAGGTGGAATTGTTCCGGACGGCGACAGCGATCCAGCGGCTGTGGAGTATGTGCGCGACTGTAGAACACGGTTCGAGAAGGCGATTGCGCCTCACAGACTGGACTCGGCGCTCGACGCCGCTGTCGACTCCGCGCGGTTCCTGAACAAGTACGTCGACGAGAAGGCGCCCTGGGCGCTGGCGAAATCTGGCGACGCGTCGCTGGGCCAGGTGATGAGATCGATGCTGTTCCTTCTCAGGTCAGCGGAGGCGATGGTTCGGCCGTTCGCTCCCTCCACTGCTGATGCGATCGCGTCTCAACTCGGATTGACGCCGCAGACCGACTGGTCTCGGGTCGGTGTGGAAGATTCGTTGCCTCCGGGGACGAAACTCGGCCAGCCGACGCCGATGTTTCCACGAATCGACACCAAGACGGCGCCAAAGCCTAAGAAAGGTGGTGACGGGGCACAGGGCTCCACGGAGAAGAAGAAAGTGCAGACAGAAGAAAAGAAAGACGAACACATTGAGTTTGCGGACTTCATGCGCGTGCAGATGCGAGTCGCGCGGGTGATCGAGGCGGAGCCCGTCGATGGCAGCGAAAAACTGATGCGCCTGCAGGTCAAGATCGGCGACGAGCCGCGTCAGATCCTTGCGGGAATCAAGCAGAAGTACGCTGCAGAAGACCTGATCGGCCGCCAGGTCGTGGTGGTCGCGAACCTGAAGCCGCGCCGCATGATGGGGATGGAGAGCCAGGGCATGGTGCTCGCCGCAGACGATGCGGACGGACAGGCGATCTTGCTCGAACCGGACAGCGAAGCGCCAGAAGGCGCGAGCGTACACTAGCCTGCAACGTCGGGCTGGCCCGTGACGAATTAATAAGTAGTTGATGCGAAGGACGATCCACGACCAGATTGCTGCGAACGGACGTCTGAGCGTCGTTTACAGCCTCTTGGTCATGTTGGTTTTGACCGGGCTGGGCGCGTCCATCGTCGGCTACTATGCACCCCAGTATTGGATCGGAGGGGCAGCCGGCTGCGCCGTGCTGGGAATCATCGTTGCGCTTGTCGCGTGGAACACCGGCGGCGAGATCGTCCTTAGAATCAACCAGGCGCGAGACGCGACGCCGCACGAACTCCAGGTTGTGAACAACGTCGTCGAGGAGATGGCGATTGCCGCTGGCATCCCAAAACCGGAGGTCTACGTGATCGATGACCCCGCGCCGAACGCGTTCGCGACCGGCAAGGGTCCGAAGAAGGGCATCGTCTGTGTGACGACGGGCCTGCTGGCTATGCTGAACCGCGACGAACTGCAGGGCGTGGTCGGGCACGAGGTCGGCCACATCCGCAACAACGACATACGGTTTATGACCACGCTGGCGATCGTCGTCGGACTGATTCCTTTGATCTCGCACTTTTTCCTTCGGTCCCTTTGGTACGGCGGTGGCGGGCGCAGAAGAAGTGACAGTGACAGCGGCGGGCAGGCCGCACTCATCTTCGCAGCGCTCGCAATCGTACTGGCGATCCTGGCGCCAATCTGCACGCGGCTCTTGGAACTGGCGGTCAGCCGCAGGCGGGAATTCATGGCAGACGCAAGTTCTGCACAGTTCACACGCAACCCCGGTGCGCTGGCCGACGCGCTACGCAAGATCTCTTCCCATCCTCAGAAAATGCAGACGGCGAACAGGGCGACGGCCCATATGTTCTTCGTCAATCCGTTCAAGCCCGTGCAAAAGATCGCGAGCCTTTTCAGCACGCACCCGCCGGTGGAAGATCGAATCGCGGCGCTCATGGGCCTCAACGGGATGGACTACCACCGGTATCTACCTGCGGACGACCAAGACGCGCTATGACCGAGTCTGCGGCCTGAACGCGGCGACGTGGTGGCGCAGGTCGTCGGGCGTGACTGCAATGATATCGAAGCGGCAGGGGACGTCCGGCGCTCCCGTCTTGTGCAGGTATTCGGCGACTGCGGCTGAGAGGTGCGCGGCCTTCTTCGCGTCGACTCCTTCTTCCGGCACGGCGCCGGGCGAACGGCGCGACTTCACCTCGACGAAGACGAGTGTGTCGCCGTCGTAGGCGACGATGTCGATTTCGCCTCTGCTCGATTTGAAACGACGCGTGACGATCGTGTAGCCCAGACCGAGGAGGAACTCGGCGGCGCGATCTTCCGCCTCTGCGCCTACTCGTCGAAGATTAGACACGGCTGGTTCACCATCTCTGAGACTGGGGAGAACGTGCGGCGGTGGATTGGGCACGGGCCGTGCTCGCGGATCGCGGCGAGGTGCTCGGCGGTGCCATATCCAAAGTGCAGGTCAAACCCGTACTGTGGGTATTCAAGTGCGTAGTCGCACATGATCCGGTCGCGCTCGGTCTTTGCGAGAATCGACGCGGCGGCGATGCATACGTACTTGCCGTCGCCCTTGACGACGGCTTCCATGCAACAGTTGATCGGAGGGAGCCAGTCGCCGTCGACGAGCGCTTTGGAAAAGGAGACGCGCTCGAGAGCGCGAGCCATGCCGTCGAGCGAGGCACGCAGGACGTTTCGGCGATCGATCTCCTCCGTCGGCACCGACTCGATGTGCCACTCGGCGCCTTCGCGAATCCTTGCTGCAAGCGACTCTCGACGCTCCGGCGTGAGCTTTTTGGAGTCGTTCAGTCCCTTGATGTCGAATCCTTCCGGTAGAACGACAGCGGCGACGATGACTGGACCAGCCAGTGATCCGCGTCCGGCTTCATCGGTTCCGGCGACGCCCGGCAGATGGATCAGGTTCGGCATTTTCAGGTAGGGCCGTTCGGTCGGCGCTCGTTGACAGTATGCCGGAAGTGAGGCATAATCTGTTTCCCGCGGCGGATATAGCTCAGCTGGTTAGAGTGCCTGACTGTGACTCAGGAGGTCGGGGGTTCAAGTCCCCTTATCCGCCCCATACTTTCGCTTCACCTCCCCGGCTGGCTAGCCTTTCGCAGGCTCTGTTGCGGTGTCGACCGTGCCCAGACCCGCAGAAGCGAAGTCTATTCCATCACTGGAAGAGGTTGACCCTGCCATGCTGGTCTTCTGCGGCTCCTTCGGTGGATCCGCCAATGGCTCAGGCTTTTCTGCGCAACCGACGATGAGTACGAGCAGCAGAAGTGGAACGAACTTTCCCATACGTACCATGATATCAATGATTTGCTTTCCCCTTGGATCAGACGGCCCCGTTCTACAATGTCTGCAGAACGGGGCTGAGTCCGTCCTACCCGCCTCCGCCCTTTCTTTTCTTCATACCTTCCAGTATCTTCATCTGGTAAGCGGCGCACCATCTGTCGATCTCTGGATATGACTTGTTTTCTGAGACCGACTTGAATTCAGAATACGACTTCTCGGGGTTGGACATCATTTGCATGGAAGCGTGATTCGAAAGCGCGTTGCTCTTCATATAAGCGTCCTTTGTCAGTTTAATGAGGGCCTGCCACGTTTTCAAGCTCGCATCCACTTGGTTATTCAGCAACTGTGCTTGCGCGAGGGCCATAAGCGCCTCGTCGCGGACGCTTGCGTCCTCCTCTTTGAGGTTGCATTTTGAGAGAGCTGTCATCGCGGTTGGAAGATCGAGCGCGAAGGCCGCATCGATCACCTTGAGAATCGGCTTTTCAGTAGCGACCTTGCCTGTGGACCGGCGTTTTGCGGACTCGGCGACAACGCGCGTCCACCGATCGTAGAACTCGGGCGCGATCGGGCCGAACATGTGTCCGATCACGTTCTCGTCGGCATCGATGAAATAGAAGATCGGCGTTCCAATTGGGTGGAGTTTCTTGATGAGCGCGGCGTCCTTCGTTGAATCCAGCCTGTACGGAACGAACCGTTCCGTTGCTTTGATGGTGAGGGGGTCGGGGAAGACGTCCTCTTCCATCTTGTTGCAGAACACTCAAGTTGGTGAAGAGAACTCGGCCATGATCGGGCGGCCGGATCTAACGGCCTCCACCCTGGCCTCGTCAAGGCTGGGCACCCAGGGAATAGTTCCGCCTGAAGCCAGAGCGAGCGAAAGCGCTATCGAGAGCATAGTGTCTCTACTTGTCCCGAACCCAAGAAGTTCCCAGAGATAGAGACGTCTGTCTACTGGTTGGATGGTAGAATCAATCTCTGCATGGCCCAGGACAAGATCATCGTCGTCGGTGCGCGAGAGAACAACCTCAAGAACGTCACGGTTGAGATCCCGCGCGATAGACTGGTCGTGATCACGGGCCTAAGTGGCAGCGGGAAGTCGTCGCTGGCGTTCGATACGATCTACGCCGAGGGACAACGCCGATATGTAGAGTCGCTCTCGGCGTATGCGAGGCAGTTTCTTGGCCAGATGGACAAGCCGGACGTCGACCACATCGACGGCCTGTCGCCCGCGGTCTCCATCGACCAAAAGAGCGCTTCTCGCAACCCGCGTTCAACCGTAGGGACCGTCACGGAGATCTACGACTACTTGCGCATCCTCTTCGCCCGCGCGGGGACGCCGTACTGCCCAGACTGCGGAACGCCGATCGAGCGGCAGTCGACCGATCAGATCGTGGACGCCGTCCGGGAACTGCCTGAAGGCACGAAACTACAGGTGCTAGCGCCGATCGTTCGGGGCCGCAAGGGGACGTACCAGAAGGAACTTCAGGAGATCGAGGGCGCCGGCTATGTGCGCGTGCGGGTTGACGGCGCGATGTACGAGGTAACCGACGACATCCCGATGGATCGGTACAAGCAGCACACGATCGAGGTCGTGGTGGATCGTCTAGTCATGAAAGCGGGGATCGAGAGGCGTCTCGCCGATTCGGTTGAGACGGCGCTCAAGATGGGCAAGGGGATGGTGACGGTCTCGCACGAAGACGGCACGGCGAAGAAGGAGAAATGGGTTGACACGCTCTACAGCGAGCACTATTCGTGCGCGAACTGCGGATTTTCGATGCCGGAACTCGAGCCGCGCATGTTTTCTTTCAACTCACCGTACGGTGCTTGTCCGGAGTGCACTGGGCTCGGGACGAAGACAGAGTTCGAGCCGGAACTGATCATTCCCGACGACTCGCTGCCGTTGCGTGATGGCGCGATCGTGCCGTTCGTGTACAAGAGCGGCGAGGTCAAGGAGTGGTGGCCGCAGGTGTTGGACGGTGTCGGACGCGCAGTGGGCTTCGATGCGTCGCTCCCTGTGAGCAGGCTAACGCCCAAGCAGATGGACGCAGTGTGGAACGGCCTGCCGGAGCCGGTGACAGTTGTGATGCGGTATGGCAAGAGCGAGCGACGGTTCCAGTCGCGGTGGGAGGGCGTCATCGCCGTGCTTCGCAAGAAGTTCGAGCAGACGGAGAGCGAGTGGGTTCGCGGCGACCTGCAGCAGTACATGCGCACCAAGCCCTGCCCGGTGTGCGAAGGTCAGCGGCTGAAGCCAGAGACCCTGGCGGTGCGCGTCGCGGATCGCAACATTGCGAACGTGACATCGATGTCGGTGTCCTCCGCGCTCGACTTCTTCAAAGCGGTGCCCAAGAAGATGAACAAGCGCCAACTCGCGATTGCCGAGCGCGCCATCAAGGAGATCATCGAGCGGCTGAAGTTCTTGAACGACGTCGGCCTTTCGTACCTCACGATGGATCGCTCAGCAAACACGCTTGCTGGAGGTGAGGCGCAGAGGATCAGGCTTGCGACTCAGATCGGGAGCGGACTGATGGGTTGCCTATACATTCTCGACGAGCCGTCGATCGGTCTTCACCAACGCGACAACCACCGGCTCATCGAGACGTTGCAGAGACTGCGAGACCTGGGGAACACGGTGATCGTCGTCGAGCACGACGAAGACACGATGCGGGCAGCGGACTGGCTGATCGACCTCGGCCCGGGCGCAGGCGAGCACGGCGGGAAGGTCGTCAACGAAGGGCCGTTGGACAAGTTCCTGAAGAAGAGGTCCCCGACCAGCGACTTCTTGAACGCGCGCGAGTCGATTCCGGTTCCGCTCGCGCGCCGCGCGCCGCGTTCTCCAAATCCATTGGAGTCGGTCACGACGAACGGCAAGTCCAACGGTGTCAAGGTGACAGTCAGAAGGCGGGTCGGGCGCACGAGCGCAAAGCGGTGACACTTTCACCCGGCCTCTTGTAGGCCTGGAACTTAAGAGTGGAACTCCTTTATAATTGGCACAGTATCAATCGCTATGCTGTGCACGCTCTTGACTTGTGCCGCGTTTGGCGGCGTTTTGGACGATCAGGCCGACCAGGTCATGCGGCACATGGATCAGGCTCTCGAAAAGGTCGAGAGAGTCGAGTGCCAAGTGTCGTTCGGCATCCCGCAAAAGGACGCAGACTCGATCCCTGGAACCGCTAGCGTCCAGGTCGCAGCATCACCGCCGCGCTACTCCAGTCGGCTCCAGGCAAGGGACGTTCCTTGGCGCACAGTCGCTGTACAGGATGGAGGCCACATCTACGGGAGCGCAGACGGGAGGGCCTCCTCATCGCCGGACTATGGATCGAAGGCGATACAAGTTCTGTACAACGTTGCCAGCCTTCCAGGGGACTTCGCCTACTATGCGTTCCTGGACCGGGAAGAGCGTAAGCGCGTCATCGACGAGCATGCGGCCATGTACCTGCAGCCGGACGAGGTCGAAGGCGTCCCTTGCGACCTGATCGTCACAAAGCGCTCGTGGGCCGTGGGCAAGGAGACGATCATGTTGCTGACTTTCCTTTGGGTCGACAAATCGACGGGCCTGCCCGCCGCATATCAGACGGACTCACTGATGCGCGGACAGCAGCGGCCCGGGATCAGGTACGAGTTCAGCGACGTCAAACTCAACCCGACGTGGGCGTCGGATCCGTTTGCCTATCGACCTGTCGACGGCGACTCGACAGCGCTTCCTGAAGAGAAGCCGACAGTAGAAGCGCACACCGCCATCGGTGTCGGTTCCGCCTTGCCTGACCTCGGGCTGCAGAGTCTGGACCTAAGTGCGTTGCGTTTGCGCGATACTGCGAAGGGCCCGGTGCTCGTCACGTTCTTTGCCTCATGGTGCGGACCATGTCGTGAAGAACTGGAAGCGCTAGAGAGCCTCGACATCGTCAAGTCGAAGAAACTAAGCGTGGTTGCGATCGGCACGTTCGATTCAAAGAAGAACCTGCGCAAGTTTGCAGAAGAGAGGGCGCAGGATGGGATCCGATTCTGCCTTGATCCAGATTGCGAGGAGAAGGCGTCCCCACTCGCGGCAGCCTTTGGTCTAAGCGCGATCCCGCACGCGTTCTTGGTCGGCAGGGAAGGGAAAGTCATCGCAGAGTGGGTCGGATTTGACAGCGTCGATGGACTGAAGAAGCAACTCGCTGCCCTGGGCGACACCGATTGATCACAAACAAATTTCGGCCTGGCGGCGTGAATGGTGCCAGTGCGCCAGATTTCGGTTGGGTGGCCTTACCGCTCGACATTCGGCGAGGGAACGTGTCTGCCGAAGCGGTTCCAGACGGTACGGAGTCCAAGCCTTCGGTCGGTTTGCGATTGCTTGAACGGTAACATAGACCAGTTCGTCAGGCCGCAATGGAAGAGACAATGCCCGGCACACGCAGGCTCGCGGCGATCATGTTCAGCGACATGGTCGGTTTCAGTGCCCTGACTCAACAGAACGAAGCGCTCGCACTAAGGCTGCTTGGTGAGCACAATGAGATCTTCCGCGAAACGCTGAGAAAGTACGAGGGACGGGAGGTGAAATCGACAGGGGACGGCTTTTTGATCGAGTTTCCAAGCGCGCTGACCGCCGTCAAGTGCGCGATCGACGTGCAGCAGGCGATGCACGATCGCAATCTAATCGAGCAGGAGAGAATCGAGGTTCGGATCGGGATCCATGTCGGCGACATTGTCAGCAAGGACGGCGACATCTTTGGCGATGGAGTCAACATTGCCGCTCGGATTGAGCCACTTGCCGACGCGGGCGGGATCTGCGTCTCAGACGTCGTTGCGCACCAGATCCACAACAAGATCGACAACACGGTCGCGTCCATTGGAAAGGCCGAACTGAAGAACATCGAACTGCCGCTGAACGTCCACAAGGTCTGCATGCCGTGGGAGTCGCATGCACCAGTCCGCAAGGCAGTGAAGACACGCAAACCTGCCATTCTTGGTGCGGCGGTCGTTACTGCGATGGTCGTGGTGCTCATTGGCGGGGGTCTTATCGCCCGCAAGGGAGCAGCCGGGACTGCCCCCGTCTCGAAGGCGGACGGTTACGTCCGGCAGGCCGAGCAGTTGATCGACGATCCGTTGGTCTTTCACGACCCGATCGTCAACGCGAAGCAACTCTGTGAACGCGCGATCGACCTCGAGCCGATGAACGGAGAGGCGTACGCCACGATGGCCCGGGCGACGGTCATGCTCCTCGCCAACTTCCACGACGACAATTCAGTCTCTCTTTCAGACGCGGTCAACTTTGCAAACCGCGCCAAGCAGTACTCCCCCGAATCATTGGAGACCGGGCTCTCCCTCGTCGACATCGAACTTTTCAAGAAAGACCCTAAGGCATACGACATGCTCCTGGAACTCAACAAAAAGTTCCCCAAGAACATCCGAGTTCTGCAACGACTAGCGTTCAGCGCCACGCTGTTCGCGAATCGAAGCGAGTTCGAGAAGTGGTCGCATGAGGCGGGCGACATCGGTCAGAACGCGTACGCCTTCATGAACATGGGCACAACCGTGCTCATGCGCGACAACCAAATGGGAGAGGCTCTGTCGCTCACCAAACGGTCGCTGAAGGCCAAGCCGAGTTCGATCGGCTACTTCAATAGGATGCTCGCGTTGGTTTCCGGCGCCGGCGATCTGGAAGGCGCCAAAGGTGTGTTGAGTCAGTTACCGTCTGAACTCGCACAACAGGACCACGCGCTTGCCGTGGCGTTCACGATCTGGCTCTGGTCGAGGGATCCGGAAGAGGCCTACGACATCTTGAAGTTCGACACGTCCCCGTTCGTCGATGCTTTCCCTGCCCCTGTTCCCACCGACTATTTGCGGGGGCGGGCCTATTTGTTGGCGGGGCGAAAGGACGCGGCAAAAGAACAATTCAACAAAGCGCTCGCCGCCGTGGACGAGCGGCTGAAGAGCGCCTCGGATCAAGCGACTTATGTTGGCTGGAAGGCAGAACTCTTGGGCCTGACCGGAGACCGCAAACGAGGGCGCGAGCAGGAGAGGCTCGCGGAGAGCCTCGGAGCGGCTCCAAGCGGGAAACGGTTCCTTGCGCTTGGAGAGCAGGACAAGTGCCTAGACTTTCTCGATAATGCGATCACCAATCGCGTCAAGTATGGGCTGTTCATCTACAACGAAGCCCGGCTCGATCCGGCTTATGATCCCCTGCGCAAGTCAAAGCGATTTGAGGAGATCATGCAAAATGGCGAGGCTTGGTTGAATCAGGCAACGGGACGATAGGTCTGCAGAGGTGAGATCGGCGCAACGATTCAGGTTCTCGTTTGCACGCCTGACCTGTCGGCGAAAATGAATCGTGCAGCCGCCCTCTCGGACGGCTGCACATGTGTCGTTTGCCGTTACGCTACGGTTTGTTCTTCACCTGGATCTCACAGGAGATGTGTCTGACCCTCCGAGGCTGCTTCGGACTGTGATCGTTCCCGGGTTGTGAGGCCATGCGAACTCTCCTCGATACCGACCGTTGCCCTTGTTCGTCAAGGTTCCGATGAGGATGTTCGTGTCGGTCTCGTAGACCATGAGCACCGCCGTAAAGGACGTACTCGTGGCCTGGACCCGCAGAGACCTCTTCCTGTTCGCGTAATCGGCCTGCGTAATCGCGACTGTGTCGCCCACCGCAGCGGGGTTGATCGTCAGTACTTGGCTCTTTGTCACTCCGTTGTACGTAGCCGAGATGGTTGCGTTCGTCGGAGAAGCCACAGTACTCGTTGTGACGTTGAAGGTCGCGGACGTCGCGCCCTGGGGCACGGTCACGGAGCCTGGCACTTGCGCCGATCCGCTGCTGCTCGAAAGAGCGATGACTGCACCGCCTGCAGGAGCCGGCGCGGAGAGCGTAACCTGTCCCAGCGAGGAGGTTCCGCCATCCACGGTCGTCGGCGTCAAGGTCAGTCCGGTCAAAGTCGCCGCGACCGCAGTCCCTGACGTGTCGATGGCGTACAGATAGGAGTACATGTCGGACGCAGACGTTGGGATCGTCGTACCGAAGTACACGGTCTGGCCGTCAGCCGAAAACCTTGGGCGAGAACTCATCGCCTGGTTTCCG
>DATLWQ010000104.1:0-3521 GCA_035576225.1 Fimbriimonadaceae bacterium
GCCCGACGCGCTGACGATCTTCATCATGCCGCCGAGCCTGGAGGAGCTCGACCGGCGCATCCGAAAGCGCGGGGTGGACGACGAGGCCGTCATCGCGCAGCGGCTGGAGGCCGCGCACAAGGAGATCTCCTACGCGGGCCACTACAAGTTCAAGATCGTCAACGACGACTTGGAGACCGCCGTGCAAGCCCTCGAGGACGCGCTGAAGTCGTGAGCCGCACCGTCGTGCTCGGGGTGAGCGGGTCGGTCGCCGCGTACCGCGCTTGCGACCTCGCGCGGGAACTGATGCGGAGCGGGTTCACCGTTCGCGCCTGCCTCACCGACTCCGCGCAGAAGTTCGTGAGTGCGGCGCTCTTTGAGGCGTTGACGGGGCAGCCGTGCCTCTCGGACGTCTTCGAAGAGCCGGAGCGCGGGCGGATGGCGCACATCGACTGGGCGCGGCAGGCCTCTGTGCTTGTCGTTGCGCCGGCGACGGCGAACACGATCAACAAACTGGCGAACGGCTACGCCGACGACATGCTGACGACGATCGCGCTGGCTTACGACGGGCCGGTGGTGGTCGCACCGGCGATGAACCCTACGATGTTCTCCGACGAGACGGTGCAGGGATCGCTGCGACGGCTCGCCGAACGAGGTGCCTTTGTGGTCTCTCCTAGCGAAGGAGAGGTGGCTTGTGGCGAGCAGGGTCAGGGCAAACTTGCCTCGGTCCCGGAGATCGTCTCTGCGGCGGTGTCGGTGTGCGCCGTCGCTGAGCGCTTGAAAGGAAAGACGGTGCTCGTCACGACCGGGCCGACCGAGGAGCCGATCGACGACGTGCGCGTGCTGACCAACCGGTCGAGCGGGAAGATGGGCGCGGCGGTCGCGCGCGCAGCGTTGATGATGGGCGCGAGGGTGGTGGTGGTCGCCGGGCCGCAGCAGGCTGCGCTTCCGGAAAGGGCGGAGATCCTGCGCGTACGAACAGCACAGGAGATGCTCGACGCCGCGCTACCGTTCGCGGCGGAGGCGGACCTGGTGGTGGGCGTTGCGGCGGTCGCGGACTTCCGACCGAAGAAGCGCATCGAGGGGAAGGCGCGGTCGGGCTCGCTGGAGAAGGTCGAACTGGTCGCGAACCCGGACGTGCTGGCCGCGCGCGCGAAGGCGACGAAGGGCGTCACCGTCGCTTTTGCCGCCGAGCCGGACGAAGGTCTGGACGCGGCGCGAGCGAAGATCAGGGCCAAAGGCGTGCACGCTGTCGCGGTCAACGACGTCTCACGGCAGGACGTGGGCTTCGGCGGAGACTACAACGAACTGACCTTGCTGTTCGCAGACGGTCGCGAGGAGCGCTCCGGCAGGAAGAGCAAGTTCGAGTGCGCGGTGTGGCTGCTCAGCGTCCTCGCCGGGTCAGTCTGAGGGTCGTCTCGCTGCCCTCGCGGCCCATGAAGTTGGTGACCGTCGCCTCGAACTTCGTCGGTTGGCCCGTGGAGACGTCGATCCACCACGACCCCTGTGCGGACTGCGGGTGGTCGCCGGTCTTCTCGTCCGACTTGAAGGTCACGACCGCGAAGCCCCCGGTGACGCTCGCCAGCGTGTACTCGGTGGTCGTCGGCGGCGCGGGGTCGTTCTTGAAGTCGACCTTCCAGGTCTCGCCGGGGCCGACGGGCCCTTCTGGCGCGACGAAACGCGTGAGGTAGACCGTGCGCAACTGTTCTGCCGTGGGCTTGTCGCCGTAGGAGACGAGTCGGCCGCGCGCGTCGAAGTCGGCCGTGCGCTCGTTGGGCCGCTCGTCGCGCATCTCCTGGCCGTTCGTGCGGATCATCGCGCCGAGGGACTTGCTGCGAACGGTGTAGCCGCCGTCTGAGCCGACCTTCGTCACGTGGTACTCGACCGCGGCCTCGACGGAGACGGTCTTGTCCTGCATGTAGTACTCGTAGACGACCGTGTCGTTCTTCTTCGGCCTCCAGGCGAGGGTGTAGGTCTGGGGCAGTACGGTGAGGAGGCAGATCGCCGCAGTCAGCATCTCACTTGTTCAGACGGTTGGCGGGCGGCAAGGTTGCCCCGTCCCCAAGCGATACACCGTTCCAACTTGGGCCGCGCACTAGATCGTGACGCCGAGGTAGCCGGCGAGGCCGCGAAGTTCGCCCATTAGGTTGACGAACTCGTCGGCGTTGAGAGCCTGCGAGCCGTCGCTGAGTGCGGCCTTGGGGTTCGGGTGCATCTCCACCATGACGCCGTGCGCGCCTGCGACGAGCGCGGCCTTCGCCATCGGCGGAACGAACTTCGCGACGCCGGTGCCGTGCGAGGGGTCGACGATGACAGGCAGGTGCGTATAGGTCGTGAGAACCGGCACGGCCGCGAGGTCGAGCGTGTTGCGCGTGTACTGCCGGTCGTGCGGCAGGATGCCGCGCTCGCAGAGCATGACCTGCGTGTTGCCCTCGTTGAGGACGTACTCGGCGGCGAGCAGGAACTCGTCGATCGTCGCCGACGGGCCGCGCTTGAGGAAGACGGGCTTTTTACTGCGGCCCGCTTCGACGAGCAGCGGGAAGTTCTGCATCGAGCGCGCGCCGATCTGCAGAACGTCGACGTGCTCGGACACTGCGCCGACCATGTCTGCCGACATAACTTCGGAGATCGTGACGAGGCCGGTCTCGTCGCCGACCTGCTTGATGATCTTGAGCCCTTCGATCTGCAGGCCCTGGAAGGAGTAGGGCGAAGTGCGCGGCTTGAACGCGCCGCCGCGCAGTACTTTTGCGCCCGCCTTCTTGACTATGTCCGCCGACGCGCGGTACTGCTCATAACTTTCTACCGAGCACGGGCCCCCCATGACGACGAAGCCGCCCGGCCCGATGCTCACGCCCTTGACCTCGACCACGGTCGGCTCGCGGTGGTACTCGACCGACGCGAGTTTGTACGGCCTGCTGGTCTCGGTGATCTGGCTGACGCCCTCGAGGCGCGAGACCACGCCCTCGAGCGCGGACCTCTGGCCTGAGTCGAGTTGCGCGGGCACGCCGATCGCCCAGCGGTCTTGGCCGGGCATCACCAGCGGCTCGTGTCCCAGTTCGCGGATGGCTTCGGCGACCGTGTCGATCTGCGCCTGCGTGGCGCCGACCTGCATGACGATGATCATCGGGGCCAGAGGTTACCTGCGGGCAGGGAGCAGAGAGCAGGAAGCAGAACTGGCAGGGCATCGCTCTTGCGTCAAAGCAGCGAAGAAAGCAGCCGCAGAGCCCCGCGCTTGTCGAGGTTTTCGTTCATGCTCTCGCACTGCGCGGAGTAGAGGCAGAGTGGACAGCCGTCCTCGCACTTGCAGCCTTCGAGCAGACTGATCGCGGACTGGATCCATTCTCCAGAGCGCGCAAACAGCGACTCGCAGAGGCCAATGCCGCCCGGCACGGCGTCGAAGACGTAGACCGATGGCTCGAAGTCAGCGGGGTCGACCGAGAACCACGCGCTGCCGAGGTCGCGGCGGTCGCACACTGCGATCATCGGTGCGACGGCGAGCAGCGCGTGCTCGACCCCGTGTACCGCGCCGATGAGCCCGGACC
>DATLWQ010000105.1:0-11643 GCA_035576225.1 Fimbriimonadaceae bacterium
CCCCGCCGCAAGCAGAACGGCCACCGACTTCATCGGTCGTTCCTGCCGTTGCTCGCGTGTACCCGCTGCGGATAGTCGGCGAAGATCATCTTGCCGCGCTCGGTCTGGATGACCTGCGTCACGTTGGCCTCCACGGTGTCACCGATGTGCTCGCGCCCGTCTTCGATCACGACCATCGTTCCGTCGTCGAGGTAGCCAATTCCCTGGCCGGGCTGGTTGCCTTCGCGAATGACGCTGATGCGGAGGGACTCTCCGGGAAGAACGTTGGGACGCAACGACAAGGCGAGGTCGTTGATGTTGAGCACACGGACGTCCTGGAGACCAGCGACCTTGTTCAAGTTGTAATCGTTGCTCACGAGGTCTGCCCCGAGCGCCTTGGCCAACTTGACCAGCCTGGAGTCCACTTCGCCGCCGTTGTCGATGAGTCCGTCCTCCTCGCCGACCTTGAGGTCGAAGTCGGTCTGGAGCAGTCTGAGCACCTCGAGCCCACGCCTCCCGCGCTGCCTCCGTAGCGGGTCGGCGCTGTCGGCGATGTGCTGCAGTTCCTCGATCACGAACTTGGGAACGTGGAGTTCGCCCTCAAGGAAGCCGGTCCGCGCCACGTCAAGGATTCGACCGTCGATGATCACGTTCGTGTCGAGGACCTTCTTTCCGGTGCGCCGGCGCTTGCCTGCCGCCTTTTGCCAGGGAAGAACCTCCTCCATGGTCTTGAGCGCGTAGATCGAGAC
This sequence comes from Fimbriimonadaceae bacterium, assembly GCA_035576225.1. Lineage (GTDB taxonomy): Bacteria > Armatimonadota > Fimbriimonadia > Fimbriimonadales > Fimbriimonadaceae > JADFMN01. The sequence goes on from DATLWQ010000105.1 coordinate 729, forward strand.
CGTGCTGAAGCCTAGGATGAGCGCAAAGGTCAGTAGCGGAGCGGTGATTCCCCCGAGGCCCTGGAACACGAACAGGAAGGGCATAGAGGCGACGATGCCGGCGAAGATCCCCAGGAACAGGGAGACCTTGTCCCCAATGTGCATGTCGTCCCACTTGTGCTCGGCCCTGAGCGCGATGCCGTAGGCCATGTTGCCGAGCGCGCCACCGATGATGGCACCGAGCAGCATCATGGCGGCCTGCGACCCGGGGTTCTCCGACCCGGGGTATCCGTGCGAAGTCTGGGCATCGCCGCTTTGCGAAACATCACTCTGAGCCGTGCTGGGGCCCTTGGGCTGCCCTTGCCCAGTGTCGCCCGTCGACCTGGGCGACATGCTCTGCTCCTCGTCGCCAGTCGCGACAGATCCGCTTCCCTGCTCGGTCGGCGTATTGGGCTTGGTCTGGCTGTCCGAGTCCTGTGGCCTGGACTTGTCGGCTTCGGGCTTCTTCGATGGAGACTCGACGTTGCCGGGGGCAGAAACGTAGTTCGCCCGCTCCACGGCGTTGAAGATGGAGTCGAGCAGAATCGGCATGAAGTGCGCCGACAGCCATGCTCCGACTGCGGCGAAGACGATAACGACGACCGTGCGCGGCCTGATCAGTTTCACTCTATTTCCACCTTCTTGTGCGCCGAACCAGCACTGGCCAGCAAACGAACAGATCGGCACTCACGGGCACATTTTGCCTTGGAATGCTTGAAAGATAGCGCGGTGACTGCAGATTTGAGCCCTCCGAACCACCATACAGGGCGTGCGAGCCTGCCGATTCGAACTTTCCCACCATATGCACACCCTGTTAAACGACACAAACGGCCACCCAGATCGGTTCGAATTTTCCGAACTAGGCGGTCTTCCTATACATTGAGTGACCATCGGGCAAAAATGTTCCTCTTAAAAGAGGAAAGGCAGGCCCAGGTTGACAATCCGGCCCCTGCGTCGGTAAAAACGCGGGTCGCAGGACAAGCATGGCGAAAACCCTCGTGATCGTGGAGTCTCCGGCGAAAGCGCAGACCATCAAGCGCTTCTTGGGATCGGGCTACGATCTGAAGGCGAGCTTCGGCCACGTGCGCGACCTTCCCGAAGGCGGAGACGAGGTTCCGGAGCGGATCAAAAAGGAGAAGTGGGCCAACCTGGGAGTCGACGTCGACAACGGCTTTGAACCAGTCTACGTGGTTCCCAAGTCAAAGAAGAAATACGTCGACGAACTGAAAAAGTCTGCAAAAGGGGCGTCGACCATCCTGCTCGCGACTGACGAAGACCGCGAGGGAGAGAGCATTTCTTGGCACGTGCTGCAAGTGATCAAGCCGGGCAAGGACGTCGAGGTCAAGCGCATCGTCTTTCACGAGATCACGCCCGAGGCCATCAACGAGGCGCTCGCCAATCCGCGGGAGATCGACGGCGAACTCGTGCGCGCGCAAGAGACGCGGCGCATCCTGGACCGGCTCTACGGTTACACGCTGTCGCCGCTGCTGTGGAAGCGCGTCGCACCGAAACTCTCGGCCGGGCGCGTACAGAGCGTTGCGACGCGGCTGGTCGTCATCCGAGAGCGTGAGAGAAGGGACTTTGTCGTCGTCGAATACTCTGGCATGTCGGCGACCTTGGCGACGCAGGAAGGCGAGTTCGAAGCGCGGCTCAAGTCGATCGGAGGAACGGACATTGCCGACGGCCAAAGTTTCAGCAGTCAAGGGCGACTGACGAAAAAGCACCGGTGGCTCAAGTCCGAAGAAGCGGGAACGCTCACCGAGGGGTTGCGAGGCGAGTCACCGTGGACCGTCAGCAACATCGAGAAAAAGCCGGGCCGCGAACACCCTCACCCGCCATTCATGACCTCGACGCTGCAACAGGAGGCGAACAGAAAGCTCGGCTATACGGCGCGTCGCACGATGCAGATCGCGCAGCAGTTGTACGAGGGCGTCGACATCAGCGGCGAGCGCACCGGACTGATCACCTATATGCGCACGGACAGTCTGACACTGGCAAATCGCGCGATCAACGAGGCGCGCGACGTCATCGCGAGCCTTTATGGAAACGAGTTTCTCCCGGCAAAGCCGAACACCTACAAGTCGAAGTCCAAGAACGCGCAAGAAGCGCACGAAGCCATCCGTCCCACCCATATCGATCGCAAGCCCGCGGACATCAAGAGTTCACTGACGGACGAACAGTTCAAACTGTACGAACTGATTTGGAAGCGCACGGTCGCATGCCAGATGAAGCCCGCCGAAGTGGAACGCACGCGGGTCGAAGCGACCGTGCGACACGACGGCTCCGACTTCGTTTTTGCGGCAAGCGGAAAGAGGATCTCGTTCCCAGGTTTTCTGCGCGCCTACGTCGAGGGCGCGGACGACCCCGAAGCGGACCTCGAGGACAAGGAGAGGATCCTCCCTGAGATGCACCATGGCCAGACGCTCTCACTGCGGGACATCACGGCGACCGAGCACGCGACGAAGCCGCCTGCGCGGTACACGGAGGCGAGCCTCGTCAAGGAACTCGAGTCGAACGGGGTCGGACGGCCGAGCACCTACGCGAGCATTATCGGCACGATCCAAGACCGCGGATACGTCTTCAAGAAGGGCAAGGAACTTGTGCCGACTTTCACGGCGTTCGCGGTGACGAACTTGCTCGAGCAAAACTTCGACGAGCTCGTCGACACCGGCTACACCGCGAAGATGGAGGAGGACCTTGACGAGATTTCGAACGGTGACGTGGACAGCGTCGAGTACTTGAACGAGTTCTATCACGGCACTGAGCAGCACCCTGGTCTAGAGCCGCAGGTCAAGACGAAGGGCGCGGACATCCCGTACCCGCAGATTCCGATTGGCGACGGCGTGGTCGTGAGGATCGGTCGCAACGGCCCGTTCCTACAGCGCGGCGAAGGCGGGCCGGGCAACACTGCGAGCGTGCCAGACGGGCTGCCACCCTCAGAACTGACGCATGAGATGGCCGTCGAACTTCTCGAGGCCAAGAAGTCCGGTGGAACTGAGATCGGGGTAGATCCAAGTTCTGGCCGCAAAGTTATACACAAGACCGGCCGCTTCGGTGACTACTTGGAGGTCGAGCAGACCGACGCCGAGAAGGAGAGCGGGGAAAAGCCCAAGCGGGTGACGCTACCGAAGGACGTTTCGCCGACGGCGATCGACGGACAGACCCTCGCGACCCTCATGAGTTATCCGCGTGAGGTCGGCACGCATCCAGAGTCCGGCGAAGCCATCACGCTCGCGCTCGGCAAATTCGGGCCATACCTTTCTTGCGGCACGAAGAAGGCCAACATCGGCGACTGGCGCAAGGGTCCGTCTGTGACGCTCGAAGACGCGGTCGCTGCGCTCGCCTCCGGCGGCAACCGACGCACGGGGCCGGAGGAGATCAAGAACTTTGGGAAGGTCGAAGGGTTCGAGAAAGAGATCAGACTGCTCTCCGGGCGGTACGGCCCTTACGTCACAGACGGAAAGACAAACGCCACGCTGCCAAAAGGGCTCGACCCACACACCGTCACGATCGAAAAGGCGGTCGAACTGATCAAAGAGCGCGCTGCCAAGGGGCCGGCAAAGAAGCGTCGATTCACTAGGAAGAAGTGAGTCAGTCGAGATTCTAGCGAACCCAAGTGCATCTGGCTCGGCAACCTTGATCTCAGCGAATCACGGCTTGGTGAGCGGAAGCACGTAGGAAATGCTCTTGAACTGTCCAATGGCAGACCCAGCAGAACCGAAGGCCATCCAGTTCGCGCCACTGATGTCGTCGATACGCACGGCGCGGTTGTTGCCTGTATCGGCGATATAGATATGATCGAAGTGGTCGCGCGCTATGCCGGTGGGCGCAGAAAACTCGTTCATGTTTGAGCCCGTCTGTCCAAAGGTCGTCCATCCGCTTCCGTTCGTCATTCCCGCAAACCTCACGATGCGGTCGTTCCCGGTGTCGGCCACATAGATGTTCTGCAGGGAGTCGATGGCGATTCCGACTGGAGCGGAAAACTGGTTTATCCCCGGTCCCTGGGTACCGAGATCGACCCAGTTGTTGCCAAGAATGTCGTCAATCCTGACGACTCGGTTGTTACCGGTGTCCGTGATGTAAAGGTGGTTGAGTTTGTCGACGGCGATGTTGCTGGGCGAGGCGAAGTTGCCGGTGCCTGTCCCGGGAGTGCCGAACGTCGCCCACCCCGTGCCGAGCATATCGGTGAACTCTACGATGCGGTTGTTGCCCGTGTCAACCACATAGATGTTGTCCGCTGAGTCGACCGCGATGCCGGTCGGATTGTCGAAGTTGCCGGTGCCCGTCCCAAGGGTGCCGAACTTCGTGAAGTTCGCGCCGGAGACGTCGTCGACCCTGACGATCCTGTTGTTGGCCGAGTCAGCGATGTAGTACCTGCCAAGACTGTCGCGCGCGACTTGCTTCGGGCTGTTGAACTGGTTGTCACCCGTGCCCGTCGCCCCAAACTCCGCCCAGTCAAGTGCATTCAGCGCCGCCGTCCTGACGAGCCTGCCGTTGCCGGAGTCCGAAAAGAAGATTCCAAAGAAGAAGCCTGCTCCAGAACCGCCGCACGAGGCTCCCCAAAAGGCTGCGACAACCACCAGACCCAACAGCAAGAGACGCTTGTTCATGGCCGGAATCTACCAGAACCGCGCGGCTACGAAACTGAGACGAGCGCTCTTTCGCTGCGTTGGTCCCGGACGCGCGCGAGAAGGGCAGCGTGCTCCCTTTTGGCGAGACCGGGGTCTTCCTCTAGAAGTTGGATGGCGGCCGTGCGGGCGCGCTCGAGCAAAACCCCGTCCTGGAGCAGGTCCGCGAACACAAAACTGAGTTGTCTGCCGTGCTGCTCAGTGCCAGCGATGTTCCCTGCCCCACGGATATTCAAGTCCTCCTCGGCGATCTTGAAACCGTCGTTCGTCTGAACAAGGATCTCCATCCGTCGCCTCGACTCCTCGCCCTGTGCCTTGGCGATCAGGATGCAGAAACTCTGGTCCTCGCCCCGACCGACGCGACCTCGGAGTTGGTGCAACTGCGAGAGCCCGAAGCGATCGGCGTCCTCGATCACCATGACGCTGGCGTTCGGCACATCGACACCGACTTCGATGACGACCGTACTGACAAGGATGTCAAGTTCGCCGCGCCGGAACATCTCCATCGTCTCCTCCTTTTCGGCCGTCTTGAGTTGGCCGTGCAACAGCCCGACGCGCTTGTCGCTGAACGCGCCCTTGGTCAGCCTGTAGTAGAGGTCTTCGGCGGCCTGGACCTCCATCTTCTTGCTCTCGGAGATCAGCGGACACACAAAGTAAGCCTGCCGGCCCTCGTTGATCAGTTGGCGGACCGTGCCATAGACCTTTTCGCGGTCTCCCACCTGCTTCCAATGGGTCTTGACCGGCTTACGGCCCGGCGGTAGTTCGTCGATCACGCTAAGGTCGAGGTCGCCGTAGAGCGTCATCGTCAGCGTGCGGGGGATCGGCGTCGCGGTCATGACCAACACGTCGGGGTTGCCGACTCCCTTTGCACGTAGCGCGGCGCGCTGCAAGACGCCAAAGCGGTGCTGCTCGTCGATGATCGCCAGGCCGAGTTTGGAGAACTCGACACCCTCCTGCACGAGTGCATGCGTGCCGATGCAGATTTGCGCCTGGCCGGTCATTGCGGCATCGAGCGCCTTCCGGCGCTGGGCGGCGGTCTGCTTGCCGGCCATCAGGTAGGTGGCGATGCCGAGAGGATCGAACATCCTGTGGATGTTGATGTAGTGCTGCTCGGCAAGGATCTCGGTCGGCGCCATGAGCGCGGCCTGGTATCCGCAGCGGACCGCGGCGAGCATCGCCGCAGCGGCGACCGCGGTTTTTCCAGAGCCGACGTCGCCCTGGAGGAGGCGGTTCATCGGCGCGGGGCGCTCCATGTCGGCCCAGATCTCGCCGATGACTCGATTCTGAGCGGCCGTCAGAGCGAATGGAAAAAGTTCGGCGACCTCCTCCTTGATCGGCTTCTTCGCGCCCTCGGCGAAGAGGTTTCCCGCACCCGACGCGCCGCCCTTGCCGATCTTGGAGACCGGAAAGGCGACGCCGACCTCCTGCTGGACCTCTTGGCGGCGCATCTGTAGCATCAGTTGCAGATAGAAGAACTCCTCAAACGCCATTCGATGCTTGGCTTTGTCTCGCGCCTCCAAATCGTCTGGCAGGTGGATCTGCCGCACGCACCACGAGAGCGCCGGCAGTTTGTGGCGCTTGCGGAACGCCTCTGGCAGCGGGTCGTCCAGGAGTTGTGCAAACCGCTCAGCGGCCGAGCGGGCCGCCTTTCGGACGACGTATTGGGGAACGCCCTCGGTGAGGGGATAGACAGGCACGAGACGGGCAAAGTCGTCGCTGTCCTCGTCTTCGCCGATCGGCTCCCACTCGGGCGAGTGCATCTCCATGACGCGGTCGCCCTCCTTGACGAGCCCGAAGGCGACGATCTCACCGGTCACCTTCTGCAACTGGCGGGCGACCCAGGGCTGGTTGAACCATACGAGTGAGATGCGTCCTGTGTCGTCATCGATCCATGCCTTGAGAAGCACGCGGCCGCCACTGATCCTGCGGGTCTTTATGTCGACGAGGTTGCCGCGGACTGTGACGTATTGGCCAGGCCGAAGGTGAGAGATCGGTGGAATCTCCCGACGGTCTTCGTAACGCCTCGGCGTGTGCCAGAGAATCTGCCGGACCGTCTCGATGCCGAGCTTCTTGAGCAGCATCGCGTTCTTGGGCCCCACGCCCTTGAGGTACTGGACGTCCATGTCCAGGTCCGTGCCTGCTTTGGTCGTGGGTTCCTTCGTTGCCATCGGGCCACCGTGCTTAAATGGAGTATGTCTGATGAGCCTAGGCCAGGGACGAACGATCCCCTGCCCGATCCTCCTTCTGAAGAGGACCTCGACTCCAAAATATCGGAGATCCGGGAGAGGGCCGTCGCGGCGCGCGCGAAGTACGAGCAAGCCGATCCAAACGCGCGGATCGACAGCGACAGCGCCAGGGGCATCGGGATCGGCATGACCGCAGGCTATGCGATCATCGGGCTCCCGCTCATCGGTGCGGGCGCTGGCTTCCTGCTGGACCGCCTGTTCCACACATGGTTCTTGATCGCGATCGGCGCGGTCGCGGGCTTGATCATGGGCATCGTTTACGCCGTCAGGCTGAGCAACCAGAACTGAAATGCAGCGGTTCGAGCGCATCACTGTCGCAGTCCTCGTCACGGCATGCCTCGCTGCGTTGGTCTTCTCGGGGTGGCGAGGGCTCGTATCGATTGCTCTGGGAATGGTCGGAACGGCGGTGTTCCTGTGGGGCACCTGGATCATCGTGCGCGTCTTCTCGGAAGCCTCCCAAAGACCCGGGAAAAAGCGGATCCGAACGCCGATCATGGTGCTCGCTCTGTTGCTGAAAATCCCTCTCGTTTACGCCGGTTGGATCGTCGCTTTGAAGTTGGGGCCTTTTGGCCCCGGCTGGTTCCTCGTCGGACTCGGATTGGTATACTGCGCCGTGGTCTGGAGGGCGGTTTTGGCTGCTCGGGACTAGTCGCGACTTCTTAGATGTTACTGCAGGATTTCAGACTCGGCAGCCTCCTCGCAGAGGCCTCAGAACACGAGATAAGTTTCTGGGGCCTGTTCATGTATTTCCTGCTCGTTTTGGCCATTCTCGTCGTGATCTTGTCCATGGCGAAGAAGAGCTTTGGAGAGAAGGTCTTCAAGAAGTGGCCCGCACAACTGTTCGAGCAGGCGTATCTGTTCGTCGAGAAACTCTGTCTGAGCACCATCGGGCCCCACGGTCGGAAGTACGTCCCGTTCATCATGACGCTCTGGCTCGTGATCTTCGTCGGGAACTCCGTCGCGCTGTTCATGGCTTCGTCCCCGACGGAAGACCTGAGTTTCAATCTCGGCATGGCGCTGATCGCGGTCGGGTACGCGCAGTGGGAGGGGATGAGGACAAACGGGGTTCTGGGTCACCTTGGACACTTTGCGGGGCCGAAACTTGCGACGTTCGCAGACCCGAAGACCTGGCTGTTCTTCCTCATCACGATCCTGCTGTTCTGCATTGAGATCATCTCGGAACTGATGAAGAACGTCTCGCTGAGCCTGAGGCTCTTCGGCAACATCGACGGAGGACACAAGGCGGTCGAAGCGATGAACAACATCACATCGGGAGCGCTCATCCCGCTCGGTGCGTTCCTGATGCCGATCAAGATCCTGACCGTCATCGTCCAGGCCCTTATCTTCTGTCTGCTCAGTTGCGTCTACTTGGGTATGGTGACGAGCCACGCGAGCGACGACCACGCGCACGGAGAGACAGCCCCTGCGCACTAATCACGATTTGGAGAGCACAAAGCACGGATTAACCAACCGGAAGAAACGGAACGACAAATGAATCACCTAGGAATCGGAATCGCCATTCTCGGAGTCGGCATCGGACTTGGTCTGATCGGCCTTGGCGCTATGCAGGGCATGGCCCGCCAGCCGGAGGCCATGAGCAAGCTCCAGATCAACATGCTCATCGCGCTCGCGTTCGTCGAACTGCAGGGCCTGCTCGCCTTCTTCGTCCTGCCCATCATGGTCAAGTAAGCGAGCGGCAGACGAGAGAGCCGGAGCACGCATATGAGTGACAACACGAAAACGTTCAGGGAGTCCTATTGGTTCAAGCTCGTCGTGGGCGCGGCCATCATGGTCTTCGGCATGTATGGGTCGGGCAAAGGCTGGGGATCCCCAGCGTTCATCACCGACCTCGGGTTGCCGCTCGACTTGATGAAGACGGTCGCCTTCATTGGCGTCTTCATCATCCTGTTCCCGCTGCTCAACGTCTTCTACTTCCAACCGCTTACCGAGTCGATCAACAACCGGACCAAGTCGCTCGAGGACACGTTCTCGGAGGCGGAGCAACTCCGCTCCGAGATGGACGCGATGAAGTCCGACTATGAGGCCAAGCTCTCAAAGACCGAGTCGGACGCCCGCGAACGGATCCAGACAGAGGTCAAGAAGGCACAGGAACTGCGCGTGCAGATTCAGGCCGAGGCGAACGCCAAGGCCGAGGAGATGCTGCGAAAGGCGCGCGAAGAGATCAACGCCGAGCGCGACAAGGTCATGACCGAGGTCCGCGTACACGTCGCGAACCTCTCCTTGCTCGCGACCGAGCGCATCCTTGGCGAGAACATGGACAACGAGCGCAACAGGAAACTCGTCGAAGAGTTCCTCGACAAGGTCGAGGTGCCGAACGCGTGACCGACTCCCGCGTAGCCAAGCGTTACGCGAGCGCGCTGTTCAACACGGCGCTCCAGGAGGACATCCTCCAGAGCGTCGAGGACGACCTTACCGGCATCTGTAACGTCCTCGCCCAAAGCGACGAACTGCGTCGCTTCATGAGCAACCCCAACGCCACCCGCGACGAGAAGCTCCGCCTTCTCGTCCGCACGTTTTCTGACCGCGTGACCGCGCTGACAATGCACGCCCTGCGGCTGCTCCTGAAGAGGCGCCGCGAGCACTGCATCCAGCAGGTGCGGCTCGAATACGTCAACCTCCGCCGCGAGTACGAGAAAGTCTCGTACATGCAGGTGGCTTCGGCGACCGAGCTTGACACGGCCCAGAGACAGGCGATCGTCTCCAAAATCGAGTCCGTCACAGGGCGCAGGGTGGAGACGGAGTTCGTCGTAGACCCAAGCCTGATCGGCGGGGTCAGGGCGACGTTCGACAACTACGTCCTCGACGGCTCGGCGAAGGGCTATCTTGAAAGAATGAAGGACAAGATCCTCTACGACTTATTAAAACAGGCATAGACCATGGCAATCAGACCCGAAGAAATAACAAGCATCCTGGAGCAAGAACTCAGGGCCTTTGACAAGAAGATCGACGTCGAGCACGTCGGCACCGTCCTGCAGGTCGGTGACGGCGTCGCACGCGTCTACGGCCTCCCCGACTGTCAGGTCGGCGAGATGCTCGAGTTTCCCGGCGGCACGATCGGCTTGGCGCTGAACCTGGAGGAGGACTCCATCGGCGCCGTGCTCATCGGCGAGTCCGAGCACATCAAGGAGGGCGACCAGGTCAAGGAGACAGGCCGCATCATCCAGGTTCCGGTCGGCAAGGGCCTGCTTGGCCGCGTCGTGAACACGCTCGGCCAGCCGCTGGACGACGGCGGTGCGATCAACGCATCCGAGTACCGGCTCATCGAGTCGGTCGCGCCCGGCGTGGTCGACCGCCAGCCGGTCACGGAGCCGCTCCAGACCGGCATCAAAGCCATCGACGCCATGATCCCGATCGGCCGTGGCCAGCGCGAACTGGTCATCGGCGACCGCCAGACCGGCAAGACTGCCATCTGCATCGACACGATCATCAACCAGAAGTCCACGCACGAGCCGGGCGGGTCTCCGGTCTACTGCATCTACGTCGCGATCGGGCAGAAGATGTCGAACGTCGCGCGCGTCGTCGAGACGCTGCGCGAGCACGGCGCGCTCGAGTACACGACCATCGTCGCCTCTTCGGCCTCCGACTCGAACGCCATGCAGTACCTCGCACCGTTCTGCGGCGCCGCGATCGGCGAGTACTTCCGCGACAACGGCATGCACGCTCTGGTCATCTACGACGACCTTTCTAAGCACGCGCAGGCGTATCGCGCGACCTCGCTCCTGCTCCGCAGGCCTCCGGGACGTGAGGCGTACCCAGGCGACGTCTTCTACCTTCACTCGCGCCTGCTGGAGCGCGCCGCCAAACTTTCGGACAAAAAGGGCGGCGGCTCACTGACGGCACTGCCGATCATCGAGACGCAGGCGGGCGACGTCTCGGCGTACATCCCGACCAACGTGATCTCGATCACCGACGGCCAGATCTTCCTCGAGACCGACCTGTTCTATCAGGGTATCCGTCCGGCGGTGATCGAAATCACGTTGGTCGGGATGTAGGCCGACACGT